>JBILUM010000183.1:0-5713 GCA_044370995.1 Ilumatobacteraceae bacterium
AACGCGAGTGCGATGCTGTGGGCCCGCGACGAGGCGACCGTGGCGGAGGTGAACGAGCGGCATCGCAACAGCCGCTACCTGCCCGACCTCGACCTCCATCCCGACCTGCGCGCCACCACCTCGATCGAGGAGGCGGTGTACGACGCCGACGTGATCGTCATGGGGGTGCCGTCTCAGGCGGTGCGCGCCACGCTCGTCACGATCGCGCCGCTGATCCGCCACTGGGTGCCGATCGTCAGCCTCACCAAGGGGCTCGAGCAGGGCACGCGGCTGCGGATGACCGAGGTGATCGAGCAGGAGCTGGCCGGCCATCCGGCCGGTGTGCTCGCCGGGCCGAACCTCGCCCGCGAGGTGGTGGCCGGGTTCGCCGCCGCCGCCGTCATCGCGATGCCCGACGCCCATGTCGCGACCTCGCTGCAGAAGGTGTTCACGAGCCGACGCTTCCGGGTGTACACCAACCCCGACGTCACCGGGTGCGAGCTGGGCGGCGCGCTCAAGAACGTGGTCGCGATCGCCGCCGGCATGGCCGAGGGCCTCGGGGTCGGCGACAACACCAAGGCGATGGTGCTCACCCGCGGGCTGGCCGAGATCACCCGCCTGGGCGTGGCGATGGGCGGCGATCCGCGCACGTTCCCCGGACTCACCGGCCTCGGCGATCTGATGGCCACCTGTTCCAGCCCGCTCAGCCGCAACCGCACCGTCGGCGTCGAACTGGCGAAGGGTCGCTCGATCGACGAGATCACCGCCGGGATGAGGATGGTCGCCGAGGGTGTGAAGACGAGCCGCGTGGTCGTCGAGCTCGCCCGCGAGTACGGCGTCGAGGCGCCCATCGCCGACGAGGTCGACGCGGTGGTGAACGCCGGCCGCGCACCGATCCAGGCCTACGCCGGGCTCGGCCGGATCGCGCCCACGTCGGAGTGGGACGGCACCGCCTGACACCGGCCGGGTGACGCCGCTGCGTCAGCGGCGGGTGGCCGCCACGTCGACCGAACCGATCGCGCCCGGGCGTCGCACCGCGGCGAGTTCGGCCAACTGCTCGTCGATCGCCTCGCGCACCGCGGCGGGTTCGATCATCGCGAGGTCGGGCTCGCCGAGTTCGGCGTCCACCCCTGCCTCGGCGATCAGGTGCTGGGCGTGTGCCTCGTTGAAGGGCGACACGAACGACACGACCGTCCCGACCGCGCCGGCGCGGCCGGTGCGCCCGGCGCGGTGCACGTAGTCCTTCGGGTCGACGGGGAGGTCGTACTGCACCACACAGGCGACGTCGTCGACGTGGATGCCCCGGGCCGCCACGTCGGTGGCGACGAGCGCCTGCACCTCGCCGCGTGCGAACCGGTCGAGCGCGGCTTCTCGCTTGAGCTGCGAGTTGCCGCCGTGCAGCACGGCGGTGCGCACCTGCGCCTGGGAGAGTCGCTTCGCGATGCGGTCGGCGCCGTGGCGGGTGCGGCTGAACACGACCGTCGCGCCGCTGCGCTTCACCAGCTTCACCAGCAGGTCGGGCCGGGCCGCATCGTGCACGAACCACCACAGGTGGCGGATCGGGGCGAGCTCCGGCGGCGCCACCTCGTGCACCACCGGGTCACGTTGGTACTCGCGCACCAGCACGTCGACGTCGCCGTCGAGGGTGGCCGAGAACAACATCGTCTGCCGGTCGTCCGGCACGAGGTCGAGCAGCTCGCGCACCTGGGGCAGGAACCCGAGATCGGCCATGCGGTCGGCCTCGTCGACCACGGCGATGCGCACGGCGCCGAGCGACATCAGGCCCTGGCCCAGCAGGTCGAGCAGCCGGCCGGGCGTCGCGACCGCGATGTCGACGCCGGCGTGCAGCGCGGCGATCTGCGGCTCGAACGCGGCGCCGCCCTGCAGGACGTGCACGCGCAGCCCACGCGCCTCCGCCACCGGGGCCAGCTCGGCGCCGATCTGGCGGGCGAGCTCTCGGGTCGGGGCGAGCACCAGCGCGCCCGGGGCGTCGGGCGCAGCGCGGACGGTGCGCTCGACGATCGGGATGCCGAATGCAAGCGTCTTGCCCGACCCGGTGGGGGCCCTGCCGCACACGTCGCGGCCGGAGAGCGCATCGGGGATCGTCAGCGTCTGGACGGGGACCGGTCGATCGACGCCCATGGTCGCGAGCGCGTCGACGAGATCGGCGGCGACGCCGAGCGCGGCGAACGAACCATCGGGGGGTGCGCCCTCGCGCTCGCTCGTCACGGACGTCACGGACGTCACGGTTGGCCGAACCGGGCGAGCCGCTCGCCCAGTTCGGCGCGGTACCGCTGCATCCGGTCGCGCTTGAGGTGTTCGTAACCGCGCACCTGGTCGGGCAGCGACGCGATCGCGGCCGCCTCGGCAGCGCGCTCGGGGCCGAAGCCCGCCACCAACGTGTCGATCGCGGCCACGTACTCGGTCACCATCGCTCGTTCTGCGCGTCGCAGCGAGGCGAGGCCGAACGGATCGAGGGGTGTGCCGCGCACCCGTCGGCCGGCGCGCAGGCCCGACATCAGCGGCGTCGCCCACCGCCCGAGTCGGATCTTGTGCTGCAATCCCATGGATCGCAGCAGCGGCGGGTGCAGGTTCCACTGCACGCGTGCGCCGGGGCCGGCCACGGCCTCTGCCGCCTCGCGCGACGTGGGCAGCAACAGCAGTCGTGCCACCTCGTACTCGTCCTTGTACGCCATCAGCCGGTGCAGGTGAACGGCCACCGCACGGGTGAACGCCGGGTCGCCGCACCCGGCGGCGCGAGCGACGACCTCGCGGAAGCGGTTTGCATACCGCGTCGACTGATAGCCGACGAGGTCGTCGGCGAGCCGTTCGATCAGGCGTTCCAGCGTCTCCGGCCCCTCGTCGGACGGGGACGGCCCGTCGGTCGCGGCGGCACGGCGGGCGAGCATCGCCTCGTGCGCGTCGCGTCGGCCGAGCCGGAACGCGGCGACGTTCTTCGCGACGGCGACTCCGTTGAGGGTGATGGCATCCTCGACCCGGTCGGGGTGCACCGGCACCGCACCCTCCTGGACGGCGACGCCCAGCAGGTAGACGTTGGCCATCGCCGCATCGCCGAGGGCGGCGGTGGTCGCGGCGATCGCGTCGAAGGTGGTCAGCGACCGACTCGACGCGCGCACCCGGGCGAGCGCCTCGTCGTGCGGAAACGCCAGCGTCGGGCGCACCACCATCGACCCGGTGCCCACCGCCGCGCTCGACGCGATCACGACGGTCCGGCCGGGTGCGGCACCGGCGACGTGGGCGTCGCTCGCGGCCACCAACAGATCGAACGCGAGCAGCGCGTCGACCGATCCGGTGCTCGCCCGGTTCGACGCGCGTGGCGTGCCGCTCGTGAGCCGCACGTCGCTCACGACCGGTCCGGCCTTCTGCGAGAGGCCGGTCTGGTCGAGCCCGCGCACCTGCAGCCCGTCGAGCATGGCGGCCGTGCCGATGATCTGCGCGACCGTCACGACGCCGGTGCCGCCGATGCCGCTCAGGCGGATGGTGCAGTCGTCGCGGTCGACCACCATCGACGGCGCGGGCAGGGTGCCCGGGTCGATGTCGTCGCTCCTGCTGCGGTCACGTCGCTCGGGCCGTTCCCGGCGTCGGCGTCGGACGCTGCGGGCCGGTCGCACGGTGAGGAACGACGGGCAGTCGCCCTCGACGCAGCTCGCGTCCAGGTTGCAGCTCGCCTGGTCGATCGCCGTCTTGCGACCGAACGGGGTGTCGATCGGTTGCACGCTCAGACAGTTGCTCTTCGCGCCGCAGTCGCCACAGCCCTCGCACACCCGCTGATCGATGACGACCCGCCACCCGGGCTGCACCGCTCGGCCGCGCTTGCGATCGCGTCGCAGCTCGGCGGCGCACCGCTGGTCGTGGATCAGCACCGTCGTCCCCGCGACGCCGGCGAGGGTGCGCTGGGCGTCGAGGATCCGGTCGCGCGACCAGACGTCGACCCCGAGCGGCAGGGTGACGCCGCGATAGCGGCCCGGATCGTCGGTGGTGATCAGCACGCGGCGCACGCCCTCGGCGAGGAACACCGTCGCCAACGCCGGCACGTCGAGCTGCCCACACGGCAGCTGCCCGCCCGTCATCGAGACGGCGCCGTTGTAGAGCACCTTGTAGGTGATGTTCGTCCCGCTCGCCACCGCGGCGCGCACCGCGAGCATGCCCGAGTGGAACAGCGTGCCGTCACCGATGTTCTGGAACAGGTGCGGCTCGTCGACGAACGGCGCCATGCCGAACCACTGGGCGCCCTCGTTGCCCATCGCAGTGACACCGACGATCTGCCCGAACGGCCCCTGGTCCATCAGCATCACCATCGTGTGGCATCCGATGCCGCCGCCGACGAGGGCGCCGTCGGGTGCCCGCGTGGAGGTGTTGTGCGGGCAGCCCGAGCAGAAGTACGGAGTGCGGTTGATCGACAGCGGGATCAACCGGCGATCGGCGACCGCTGACGGCGGCGGCGCGAGACGATCCGCCGACAGACGCTGCTCGAGCCGCGACCGCAGGCGGGGAGCGATGACGTCGGCGGTGAGCGACCCCGTGGGGGGCAGCAACGGCGCGCCGTCGGGCGAACGCTTCCCGGTGACGACGGGTCGTTCGGCCAGCGGGTAGAGGGCTTCGATCACACGACCTTCGAGCAGCCCCGTCTTGTCCTCGACGACGACCACCTCGGCGAGGCCGGCGGCGAACTCGCGCACGATGCCGGTGTCGAGCGGCCACGGCATCCGCAGGTGCAGGAGCCGGACGCCGGCGGCGCGGAGGTCGTCGTCGGTCCGCAGGCCGAGGAGTCGCAGTGCCTCCCGGGTCTCACCAGCGGTGCTGCCGCTCGCGACCACACCGATCCAGTCGCCCGGCCCGCGCACCTCGACCCGATTGAGGCCGTTGAGGATGCCGTACTGCAGCGCGACCTCGAGCCGGACCTCGTGGAACTCGCGCTCCACGTCGAGCGTGTACGGCGTGAGCAGGCGGCCGGTGGGCGTCGGCCGGTACGGCACGCGCCCGTTCGGGCCGTCGACCTCGACGACCGGCACCACGGGCACGATCCGGTCGGGATGCAGCTCGACGGTGCCGGTGCCGTCGGCGACCGCCTCGATCACCTTGATCGCGCTCCACAGGCCCGATGCACGCGACATCGCCACCGCGTGGCGACCGAGGTCGAGCGCCTCCTGCACGTCGGCGGGGAACAGCGTCGGCAGGCGCAGATCGATCAGCGAGGCATCGCACGAGGAGGGGAGTGTCGAGCTCTTCGCGCTCGGGTCCTCACCGACGAGCGCGACCGCGCCGCCGTGGCGCGAGGTGCCGGCGAAGAGGGCGTGGCGCAGCGCGTCGCTCGCGCGGTCGAGCCCCGGTGTCTTGCCGTACCAGACGCCGAGCACGCCGTCGTACCGACACGAATCGAGGGTGACGCTCAGCTGCGAACCCATCACCGCAGTGGCCGCGAGCTCCTCGTTGAGCGCCGGCCGGTGCACCAGGTGGTGCCCGGCCGCAGCGGCGAGCGTGGCGACCGTGTCGGCATCGCGGTCGTACCCGGCGAGCGGGCTGCCGGGGTACCCGGTCACGAACGCCGCCGTGCGCAGGCCCGCTGCGCGGTCGATGCGCAGCTGTTCGAACGGCAGCCGGGCGAGTGCCTGGGCGCCGCTCATGAACACGATGCCCTCGTCGCCGACGTAGCGGTCGTCGAGGCGATATGGGGTCAGCGGGCGCGGCGCACCGCGTTCGACCGAGGCATCCG
>JBILUM010000184.1:0-5693 GCA_044370995.1 Ilumatobacteraceae bacterium
CGTCGATCAGCCGCCGTCGGCGTCGAGAGCGTCGGTCTCGCCGGGCCCCGGATCGGTGAGCGGCGCGGGGGGCTGCAGGTGCTCCGGGCCGAAGCTCACCGGCAGCAGTTCGTCCATCGTGAACGAGTGACGGATGCCCTCCGGCCCGGCCACGTGGATCGGCGTGTCGGGCTGTGCGAATTCGCGGATCTTCTGACGGCATCCGCCGCACGGCGTGGTGAGCCCGTCGTCGGGTCCGATGACGAGCACCTCGGCGATCTCGCGCTCACCGGCCGACACCATCGCCGACAGCGCACCGCCCTCGGCGCAGATGCTCTGCGGGTAGGCGGCGTTCTCCATGTTGGCGCCGGTGAACACGGCGCCCGAACGAGTGCGCACCGCGGCGCCGACGAAGAAACCGGAGTACGGGGCGTAGGCGTGGGCCTGGACGGCCTTGGCCGCGTCGAACAGCTCTTGCACTCGCTGCCGGTCATCGGGGGTCATGGCTGCCAGGTTACGGGCCGCGGTCTGCCACGATGGACCCCCATGGCCGACGCCTCCGACGCTCCCACCCCGGCTCCACGGGCCACTGCCCCTCGCGGCCGACACCGCTTCCTCGGCAACGCGGTGGCGCGCACCGTGCTGTCGATCTGGGCCTGGTTCGTGCTCGTCCTCGTGATCATCATCTGGACGCCGATGGTGTTCGTGGTGTGGCTCGTCACCCTGCCGTTCGACCGCGGCCACTACGCGGCCGGCTATCTGTTCCGCAAGCTGACCGTGGCCCATCAGGTGTTGAACCCGCTGTGGACCTTCCGCACCACCGGCACCAACATCACCGACCCTCGCCGGCCGTACGTGGTGGTCGCGAACCACCAGAGCTTCGTCGACATCCTGCTCATCTCGCACCTGCCGTGGGAGATGAAGTGGCTGTCGAAGCAGCACTTCTTCCGCTTCCCGCTCGTCGGCTGGATGATGCGGATGGCGGGCGACATCCGCCTCGTGCGCGGCGAGCGCGACAGCGTGATCCAGGCCATGGCCGCCTGCAAGGACCGGCTCGAGAAGAAGACGAGCGTGATGATCTTCCCCGAGGGCACGAGGACGCGCGACGGTGAGCTGAAGGCGTTCAAGGACGGCGCGTTCCGCCTCGCCATCGAGAACCAGGTGCCGATCCTGCCGCTCGCGGTGAACGGTGCGTACGACGCGATGGTGAAGGGCGACTGGCGCTTCGGGGTGAGCGACGCCGAGGTGCGCGTGCTCGAGCCGATCATGACCGAGGGGCTCACCCTCGCCGACCTGCCGTCGCTGCGGGATCGAGCGCATCAGATGATCGCCGACGCGGTGCACGACATGCGCGGCATGCCTCGCACCGAGGACACGGGCAAGCCGGAGTGACCGCTCGCCTCCAGCTCCACCCCGAGGTCGCGGCAGCCGTCCGCGACGGTCGACCGGTGGTCGCGCTCGAGTCGACGATCATCAGCCACGGGATGCCGTATCCCACGAACGTCGCGATGGCCAACGAGGTGGAGTCGATCGTGCGGGCCAACGGCGCCGTGCCGGCGACGATCGCCGTGCTCGACGGGGTCGCGCACGTGGGGCTGTCGCCCGAGCACCTCGAACTGCTCGCGACCCACCCCGAGGTGCACAAGGCCACCACGCGCGACCTGCCCTGGCTGCTCGCCACGGGCAGGCACGGCGCCACGACCGTCGCCGCCACGATGCGCCTCGCGGCGCGGGCCGGCATCCGCGTGTTCGCCACCGGCGGCATCGGCGGCGTGCACCGGGGAGCAGGGACGAGCTTCGACATCAGCGCCGATCTCACCGAGATGGCGGCCGTGCCGGTGGCCGTCGTGTCGGCGGGCGTGAAGTCGATCCTCGACATCGGGCTCACCCTCGAGCGGATGGAGACCCTCGGCGTGCCGGTCGTGGTGAACGGCAGCGACGACTTCCCGTCGTTCTATTCGCGCACGAGCGGGTTCGCCGCCCCGCGCCGGCTCGACGGTGCGGCCGAGATCGCCCGCTTCCTCCACGCCGCCTGGGGCCCCGAGCTCGCGCTCACCACCGGCGTCAGCATCGCCAACCCGATCCCCGTCGCCGACGAGATCCCGGCCGACGAGATCAGCCAGGTGATCGAGGATGCGCTCGCCGAACTCGACCGCCAGGGCATCTCCGGCCAGGACGTCACGCCCTTCCTGCTCGCCAACGTCGTCGAGCGCACCGGTGGCCGCAGCCTCACGGCCAACTTGGCACTGGTGCGCAACAACGCGACCGTCGCCGCGCAGATCGCCGTCGAGTACGCCTCCCTGGCGGGGGGCGCCTGAGGTGGGCCTCCGGCAGTACTACGGCGAGCGGGTCCTGCCGGTCGTGATCGACAAGGCGTGCGCGTCGCCGGGGTTCACCGAGCCCCGTGCCGCGGTCGTCGCGGACACCCACGGCACCGTGCTCGAGATCGGATTCGGGTCGGGCCACAACCTGCGTCACTACCCGGCTGCCGTCGAGCGTCTCCTCGCCGTCGAGCCGGCCTCGCGAGCCATCGAGCTCGCCCGACCGCGGATCGAGCGGGTGTCGTTCGAGGTGGAGGTTGTCGGCCTCGACGGCCAGCGCCTCCCGGTGGACGACCAGAGCGTCGACTGCGTGGTCTCCACGTTCACCCTCTGCACGATCCCCGACGTGACGGCCGCGCTCGCCGAGGTTCGTCGCGTGCTCCGGCCGGGCGGGACGTTCCACGTGCTCGAGCACGGCCTCGCCGACGACCAGGGCGTGCAGCGTTGGCAACACCGCGTGAACCCGATCCAGCGACGAGTCGCGGGTGGGTGCAACACCAACCGGCACATCCCCGACCTCCTCGTCGCGTCGGGGTTCCGGTGGGACGAGCTGCACCGTTGGTACGCGGGACGCCCCAAGACCCTCACGGCCCTCACCCGCACCGTCGCCACCGTCGCCTGACGGGCCCGGCCCGGTGGCGTGCCGCTCGGGTCAGCTCGGGTCAGCTCGGGTCAGCGCCGGTCAGCGCCGGTCAGGGACGGGCGATCGTCTGCGGCACCCACCCGAGCACCTCGTCGACGTCGCGCCGCGCAGCACGTTCGCGGGTGACGGTGGCGCGTCGGATCCGGTCGAGTCGGAACATCCGGCCACCGTCGCGGAGCCGACACCAACCGATGAGGTACCACCCGTCCGTGGCGCCGGTGAACCCGTGCGCCTCGACGGCACGGGTCGTCGCGACACCGCCTGCGTCGACGTAGTGGATGCGGACCACCGATCGGTCGCGCACGGCCGCCTCGACGGCTCGCTGTACCGCCGGGCGGGCCCGGGGCGCGTCGGGCACCACCGCGCGCAGACGTTCGCGCAGCTCCTCCACGCCCACGCGGGTCGAGGCGGGCAACGCATCGAGGAGACGCTTCGTCGCCGTCGTGGCCGCGTCACCGAACGGCATGCCCTCGGCGACCTTTGCTGCGAGCAACAGCGCCACGACCTCCTCCGGGCCGAGGCTGAACACGGCCCGCCCGCTGACGGCAGAAAGTCGGTAGCCCCCGGTGCGGCCCACGTCGGCATCGACGGGCACCCCAGCAGCGCGCAGCGACTCGAGGTCGCGCTCGATCGTACGTCGCGTCACGCCGAACTCCTCGGCGAGCCGCGCGGCGCTGACCGGCACCGGGGCGCGGCGTCGGAGCTCTTCGTTGATCGCGTAGAGGCGTTCGAGACGGTTCACAGGAGGTGTTCGATGGGTGTCGTCGACGGTTGATGCGGGGCGATGGATATTCTCGGAAACTCCGACATTCCGTTGTCGCAGCGCCACCGTAGCGTGACCGCATGATCCTCGGACTGCGCTCACTCATCCACCCCGCTCCCGACCTCGCCGCGTCGAAGGCGTTCTTCACCGCGATGCTCGGCCGGGCCCCCTACTTCGACGAGCCCTTCTACGTCGGATACGACGTCGGCGGCTTCGAGCTCGGTCTGTGGCCTGCGGGGGATCCGGCGATCGGGCCGGTCACCTACTGGGGTGTCGACGACATCGACACCGAACTCGCACGCCTCGAATCGATCGGCGCCACCCGACGCGACGAGATCACCGACGTCGGCCAGCAGATCCGCATGGTCGACCTCACGGCGCCCACCGGCGAGATCTTCGGACTGATCGAGAACCCGAACTTCGTCCCGGCCGACCCGCCGACGGCGTACGGCGGGCCGGGTCGCTGACGGACAGCACGGCGGGCCTTGTCCGGCCGGCGATCAGGCGGTGAGCAGGCGCTTCACCTCGCCGGCCATCTCGATGGCCGCGTCGGTGTCGGCTGCGCACAGGCTCATGTCGAACTCGTGCACGCCGGCGGCCACGTACGGGGCCAGGGCCTCGGCGACGTCGGCGGGTGTGCCGTAGGGCGTGTACCTCTCGAACGCCTCGAACGGCAGCCCGTAGAACCGTCGCATCGCGGTGGCCACGTGATCGCGAGCCTCCTCGCGCGTCGCCCCGAGTCCAACCCACGGCTGGTACTTGTGCCGCCACGCCACAGCGGTGCGACCCGATGCGGTCGCCACCTCGTCGCAGGTGTCGGCGACCTGGGCGAACCGTCGTGCCGAGCACCACGCCCCCAGCCAGCCGTCGCCGTACCGGCCGGCACGACGAACGGCCGCGTCGGAACGACCGCCGACGAGGACCGGGATCGCTGGCGAGGGCGCCGGCACGATGCGGCACTCGTCGATGTCGAAGAACTCGTCGTGATGGCTGACGGTGTCGCCGGCCAGCAGGGCGCGCAGCACCTCGAGCGAGGCGTCGCAGCGACGGCCGCGAGAGCGGGGATCGACGCCGCACACCTCGACCTCGTGGCGGTCCTCGCCGCCGATGCCCACGCCGAACACCACCCGACCTGGCGCGAGCTGGGCGAGCGTGGCCAACGATCGAGCGACCGTCACCGGATGCCGCAGCGGCAGCAGGTAGACGCCGATGTGCAGCCCGAGCGTCGGGTGCGCGCCCGACAGGCCGGCCATCATCACGATCGCGTCGGTGCCCGAGCCGTTGCGGAACGACACGTGGTCGGCCTGCAGCACCCCGTCGAGCCCGGCGGCCGCGATCGCGTGCATGACGCGAGCGCGTTCGTGCACGTCGACATCACCCAACCCCGACGCCGGCACCACCCCGATCCGCACCATGGCCGGAACCTATCCGGTGACGAGCGGGAGCCCAGCCCTGCCCTGCTCGCGAGCCGTTCGCCGCGGCGGCGGGCATGATGGGTCGATGCCCGAGGGCGACACCATCCGACGGCTCGCCGATCGCATCACCGAGCGCTTCGCGGGCCAGCGCTGCGCCCGCTCGGTCACCCGCGACCCTCGGCTCGTCGGCCTCGATCTCACCGGTGCCGTGCTCGTCGAGGCCGACGCGTTCGGCAAGCACCTGTTCCTCCGGTTCCTGCGCGACAGCGGCGAGCGGCTCACCGTGCACGCGCACCTCCTCATGGACGGGCGCTTCGTCGTCGGGCCGGCGTCGAAGGAACACGAGTGGCGGCGCCGGCTCGAGCTGTGGTTCGACGACGGTCGCCTCACCGGGCTCGACGTGCCGCTGCTCGGCGCGCTCCCCACTGCCCGCGAACACGAGCTGATCGACCACCTCGGCCCCGACCTGTGCGGGCCCGTCCCGCCCGACCCGGTGACGGTGGCGGCCCGCCTGCAGCACGACCCCGACGCGCCGCTGGCGACGGCCCTGCTCGACCAGCGCAACGTCGCCG
>JBILUM010000185.1:0-5689 GCA_044370995.1 Ilumatobacteraceae bacterium
CGCCCGCGCGACGGTCTTCAGGACGTCGATGTCGAAGCCCTCGATGTTGCCGGTGAGCGGGTTGCGCGAGCCGAACAGCAACGTGTCGGCGGAGACACCGACCACGAGCTGGCCGCGGGCCTGGATGTCGGCCATCGTGGTGCCGTCGGGCATCGCTCCCGGGGCGGGCAGCTCGGTGAGCGCCGGGTAGGTCATCGACGCATACGCCGACGGATCGGGGCACGCCGGCGCGGCAGTGGTCGGGGTGGTGGTCGCCTCGGCGATCGAGCCCGCGACCTCGTCGGGCAGGGTGGCGTCACCGGCGCACGAAGCGCCCACGAGCGCACCGGCGGCGCAGCACACGGCGATCCATCGCCTACCGACCCGAAGCCGTCGAGGATGGGTGCTCATCGGTACTCCCGCAGTCGTCGTCCGTACCCGCTGAACGCGAGCCCGGCGATCACCAGTCCGGCGGCCACCACCGACCAGCGCAGCACCAGCAGCGGTGCGTCCGCATCGTCGAAGGCCTGCGACGCCGCAGTCGACTGCTCGAGCAGTACGTCGCTCGACGCGACGGCGAACGCCTCGAAATCGGCCGGCGGGTTCGAGCCAGGCGGTTGCACGACGCCGTTCAGGCTGCCCGCCGTCGCGAGCTCGACGGCCTGGTCCCAGTCGCCGGCGTCGTCGAACGAACGCACCAACGCATGGCTGTCGGCGTACGCCTCGTACGAGAGCAGCGCGCCACAGCCGACGCCGAACGTGGTGCACGACTCGGCGAGTGCCTCGGCCACGATGCTCGACGACAGCTGCCACTCGGTCTCGTACGCCGCGCCGTTGCCACGGTTGATGAGGGTGAGCGCCTCGCTCGACCGAGCGTCGAAGGCCGCAGCCCGCGCCTGCGCCACGAGGTCGGCCGCCGACAGCGGGCCGCGCACGGCATCGCCCGCCTTCGACACGGCCCGACCGTTCACACCGAGCCCGACGGTGAGCACGAGGACGACGATCACCGCAGCGATGGCGAGTGGGACGTTGACGAGGCGCCGCCACCGCACCGCCAGCCACCACGATCCGATGACGACGGCGATGAGCACGAGCAGGGCGGACGCGATCAACGACCAGCTGGCCCGATGCGCCCGGGCCATGCTGTCGTCGACGCGTTGGCGGGTGCTCTGCTCGACGGTCCGCAACGAGTCGACCAGCACCGAGGCGACCGCACGCGCTTGACGCTGGTAGGCGGCCCCCACGGGGAACCCCTGCCGGTTGTTCGCCCGGGCCTGCTCGACGAGGCCGACGTAGACGGCGAGGCGCTGGTTGACCGACTCGAGTTCGGTGGCGTCGAGGCTCGAGGCACCCTGGACCGCCACCAGCAAACCGGCGGCCGCTGCGGCGATGCGCGAGTCGTACTCGGCGCGCTGGTCGGGCGCCTCCTGTCCACCCACGAGATAGGCGTTCGAGGCGATCGAGTCGGCCTGCACGACCTGCACCCGCACGTCCTGCACCTGGATCAACTGTTCGGCGGCTCGGGCCGCGTCGTCGATGGCCGTGTCGCGCCGATCGATCGAGTACCAGCCGGCGATCGACAGCAGCAGCGCGGCAAGCACGGTGAGGGCCATGGCCAGGCGCAGCTTGGTGGGCGAGTCGGCCGAGCGGAGCGCGACGGTCTGTCGGATCCACGTGGCCGCCGAGCCCGCGAACCTGCCCGTCGAACGCGTGAGGGTCGCCACCCGCAGAAGTGTAGGCGCCGCTTGCTACGGTCGCGGCCCGTGCCGTCAGCCTTCTTGCATCCCTTCGCCAAGCCCAGCCGCGAGTCGTTCATCCGCATCGTGCGGGGTGAGGGGGCACTCGTCTGGGACAGCGACGGCAACGAACTCGTCGACGGCATGGCGAGCCTCTGGTACTGCGCCGTCGGCCACGGGCGCGACGAGATCGCCGACGCCATCTCGGCGCAGGCACGCGTCATCGCCGGGTACAGCTGCTTCGACCCGTTCACGAACGATCCGGCCGAGCAGCTCGCCACCGAACTGCACGGCATCGCACCGATGGACGACAGCCGCATCTTCCTGTGCAGCTCGGGCTCGGAGGCGGTCGACACCGCCATGAAGCTGGCGCGCATCGCCCACGTGCAGGCGGGCCAGCCGCAGCGCAAGCTCATCATCTCGCGCACCCGCGGCTACCACGGCGTGAACTACGGCGGCACCAGCGCACAGGGCATCGCCCCCAACCGCGAGAACTTCGGTCCGTTCGTGGCCGACGTGGTGCAGGTGCCGGCCGACGATGTCGAGGGCCTGGCGTCGCTCATGGCCCAGCACAGCGACACCATCGCCGCCGTGCTCACCGAGCCGGTGCAGGGCGCTGCGGGCATCTACCCGCCGGAGGAGGGCTACCTCCAGTCGCTGCGCAAGCTGTGCGACCAGCACGGCGCCTATCTCATCTTCGACGAGGTGATCACCGGCTACGGCCGCCTCGGCAGCTGGTTCGCCGCGCACCACTTCGGGGTCCGGCCCGACCTCGTCACCTTCGCGAAGGGCGTCACGTCCGGGTACCAGCCGCTCGGCGGCGTCTTCGTCGGCCCCGGCCCGCGTGCGGCGCTCGAACGCGACCCCGACTTCTTCCTGCGTCACGGCTTCACCTACTCCGGGCATCCGGTCGCCTGCGTCGCGGCACTCACCAACCTGGCGATCATCCGTCGCGAGGGCCTGGTCGAGCGGGCCACACACGTGGGCGCACAGCTGAGCGGCGGCCTCCGGTCGCTCGCGGCCGACGGCGTGATCGACCACACCCGCGGCGAAGGCGCCATGTGGGCGGCCGGCCTCCGCCCCGATCAGAACGCGATGGCGATCCGCGACGAGATGCTGCGCCGCGGGGTCATCTGCCGGGCGATCAACACCGACACGCTCACGTTCTGCCCGCCGCTGGTGGTCACCGACGACCAGGTCGGCCGCATCGTCGACACCCTGGCCGCCGTCGCCGGCGCCTGACCCGGCCCGTTCGACCCGACGGGTCGGCCCACGGTTCGGCCGAACCGGACGAACACACGACGTGGCACGAGCCGTTTGCCGGTCAGCGCCGGTTCAGGCGTCGGTCAGCGTCGGTCAGCGACGCTTCGGCGTCGTCGACACGCCGGGGCGGGACAACAGCAACGCCGCCCGGCCGAAGAGCAGGACGAGCACCGCCCAGAACACGGTGCCGGCGATTCCGTCCGACCCCGTCCGCGGCAGTGTCGTGGCGCCGCTGTTGAACGGCAGCGTGGTCACCGGCTGAGGAGCCGCTGTCGTGGTGACAGCGGCGGACGCGACGATCGTCGTCGACGTGGTCGTCGTGGCGGCGGCCGTCGTCGTCGTGGTGGCCGCCGGCCGCACCGTCGTCGTCGTGACCGCCGGCCGGACCGTCGTGGTCGTGGCGGCAACGGTCGTGGTCGTCGCCGCAGCGGTGGTCGACGTGGCGCCAACGGTGGTCGTCGTGGCAGCGGTCGTCGTGGACGTCGCAGCAACCGTCGTCGACGTGGCGCCAACGGTCGTCGACGTCGCGGCAACCGTCGTCGATGTCGCACCGACCGTCGTGGTCGTCGAGCTGCCCGTCGGAACCGTCGTCGTGGTGGTCGTCGGTGCCAACGTGGTCGTCGGTGCCAACGTGGTCGTCGGCGCTGTGCCGCTGGTCCACGCGATCTGCGCCGGACCGCCCGTCGCGCTCTGCGTCACTGAGATCTCGACCTGCCAGAACCGCTCGGTCTGCCCCGGCTGACCCAGCGCGGGCGCCTTGGTGCACGCATACCCGATCTTGTACGAACCCGGCACGATGCTCCCCGGCGAGAACACCGCGAAGCTCACCGTCGACGTCCCCACGATCTGACCCGTCTGCACCGCCGTCGCCCTGTTCACGATCGACGACCCACCGATCGCGCTGAACAACGGAGACACCGTCACACCCGCAGGCGAGATCGGACCCTGGTTGTTGTACGTCAACGTCCCCACGTCCACCGACGACGGCGCGAGGAACGTGTTCCACCGATAGTTCCCCGTCGCCGTGTCACCCGGACACACGTTGTTCGGCGACGTCAACGACAACGTCATCTCCGTCGAACTGTCACCCGCCGCCGGCGACAACGTCATCCCCGGCGCAGCCGGCGTACCCGGCGGCAGGGCATCGACGGAGATCAGCCCGGCCACGTCGAACACGAGCATGGTCGCGGCGAGCACGGTGCCGACCGCGGCCAGGTCACGCAGCCAACGGCGGGTGTTCGGCGAGTTCGTCTGCATCGTGGGGACGTCCTTTGGAGTGTTGCGACCGCTGCCCGCGCAGCGCCGTGTCGATGCACGATCGATCGCGCGCGGCATGGCCGAACCGCACCGTACGAGGCCTCGATGACGACACCATGAACGACGGGTGGACGCACCATGCTCACTCCGGTGAATTCGGCCCGCGCCCCCCAGGCGACACCCGGGTGAAGGAGCGATGAACGTTCGGCCAGGTCACTGGCCATCCCGGCCGGGAGGAGCAACCCTGGGAGGATGGGCACACGTCGCACCGTTCCGCCGCGACCTCGCGCACTCGGCACGGCGTTCGCGATCGCTGCGTCGGCGATCGCGCTGACGTCGCTCACGAGCGCGGCCCCGGACGACGCCGCGGCCGAGATCATCGTGGTGGTACCGGGCTGCGTGGTCGATCCGAGCGACGTCATCGGCTGGTGGCCCGGCGAGGACGACCTCCAGGCGGCGATCGGCCCGGATCTCACCGGCCCTGCGGGGTTCGGCAACGCCCTGTTCGGTCGCGGCTTCTCACTCGACGGCACCCACGACCTGTCCGCAGCCGGCGCCGACGCGGTGAGCACCGGCCTGACCGTGGAGGCGTGGATGAAACCGACCGCTCCCGCCGATGGTCGAACCCAGGCGTTGATCTCGCGCTGGAACTTCCCCAGCACCGACGACAGCGCTCGCTCGTACGCGCTGCTGCTCGACCCGTTCGCCAACCTCGTGTTCATGACCGACGAGACGTCGACCCGACGCCCCGAGGAGGTGCGAGCGTCCGTCCCGCAGGTGTACGACGGCGAGTTCCACCATGTCGCGGCCACCTGGGACCAGCGGACGATCACGCTGTACCTCGACGGCTTCCCGGTCGCGTCGGCACCGTCGCAGGGCGGCGTGCTGAACCCGGCGACCACCACCCCGATCCGCATCGGCAGCAAGAGCGGCATCGGCGACTCGTTCCGGTTCACGGGGTTGATCGACGAGCCGGCGGTCATCCGCAGGGCGCTCACGGCGACCGAGATCGAGTCGCTGGTGGGCGCGGGCCCGAACGGCAAGTGCGTGTTCGCGTCCTCCACCGGGCTCGTCGGTCCCGGGCTGCCGGTGCCCGGCGATGCGGGCGCGGTCGATCCGATCATCTCCGCCAATGGTCGGTACGTGCTGTTCCAGACGCAATCCACCGACACGCTGCCCGTCGTCAACGACCCGTTGCTGCAGACCCCTGGCGTCGACCTCGATCTGTCCGGTTCGCGAGACGACCTCGTGCTGCTCGACGACAAGGGCAGCAGCGCCACCGGCGACGACACCCTGGAGTTGATCTCCGTCGATTCGAACGAACTCGGTGGCGGGTCGGACTCGGCGTTCGCCGACATGACGCCGACTGCGAGCCATGTCGTGTTCGCGTCGGTCTCGAACGACCTCGTGCCCGGTGACACGCTCGGCGGACGAGACGTGTTCATCCGCGACCG
>JBILUM010000187.1:0-5667 GCA_044370995.1 Ilumatobacteraceae bacterium
GGTCCCTCGTCGCTCGAGGAACGTGCGGTCGTGCTCGACCGCGTCGAGGCGGCGATCGCCGAACCGGGCGACGGCGCGGTCCTGCCGGCGACGGCATCGGCCACGACGGGCGGTCTGGCGGTCGTCGGCGTGGGGCTGCTGGAGAACATCACGGCCAACCGGGCCGAGCTCACCGTCGTCGCGCTGCTGCTCGTGGCCGCGTTCGTGATGCTGCTGTACCGCGACGTCGTCCGCGGCCTGCTGACGATGGTGCCGGTGTTGCTCGCCGTGGGCGCCTCGTCGGTGTTGGTGCGCACGCTCGGCATCACGCTGAGCCCGCTCACGACGGTGGGCGGTCCGCTCGTCGTCGCGACGTGCGCCGAGTTCTCGGTGCTGCTCGTCGCCCGCTACGCGGAGGAACGGGGTCGGGGGCTCGATCCGGAGGAGAGCACACGGGTGGCGGCGGAGCGCACGGGTCGGGCGTTCTTCACGTCCGCGCTCACCACGCTCGGCGGCTTCGCCGTGTTGATGTTCTCGAGCCTGCCCTTGCTGAGCGACTTCGGCATGGTGGTCACCGTCAACATCGCGGTCGCGCTGCTGTCGGCGTTGGTGGTCGTGCCTCCCCTCGTGCAGGAGGCCGATCGCCGTGGTCTGCTGAAGATGGGGGAGCGCACCGCGGTGACGACGCGGGCCCGCTCGGTCGCAGGTGTGGCAGCCGGTGTCGCGCTCGCCGTCGTCGGGACCGTCCTGGTGATCGGTGCGGTGAGCGACGACGAGGCCGTGGCCGCCGCACCGCCGACGATGTCGGCGGTGGAGGCGCCCGCCACGATCCCGCCCACGACCACGACGCCGCCCACCACCACGCTCGTCCCCGGCGACACGTTGCCGCCCGGACCGGCCGAACGCCCGACCGGGTTGGTGGCGGGAGCGTTCTACGACGCGCTCGTCGGCTCCGGCATCGACCCCGGCGTGGCCCGTTGCGCCGCCGACGAACTGCTCGCTGCGAACAGCGAGGCCGAACTGCTCGCGCTCGGGATCGCATCCGACCCGCGCCCGCCCGAGGTGGAGGCGCTGCTGATCACCGCCGGCACCGACTGCGGCCTCACCGAGGAGCAGCTCGCTGCGGCTGGCTGAGTGCATCAGCCGGCGACGAGCGCCTCCACACGCGGCACGATCTCGTCGAGATCGGGCATCGCCTCGATCTCGGCGGCGACCGAACGCGCGGCAGGCTCCCAGCCGCCGGCGAGCATCTCCCCGATCGCCACGGCGATCGCCTCACGGCTGCGGCCGTCCATCTCGAGCACCCTGCCGGCACCGGCCCGCACGAGCGCGTCCGCGTTGTCCCACTGGTCGGCCGCGATCGGCAGGCACAGCTGGGGGACGCCGGCGGCAGCGGCGGCGAGCACGGTGCCCGCGCCGGCGTGCGACACCACGAGCACGGCCCGTCCGAGCACCGCGTCCTGTGGCACCCACGCTTCGACGGCGACGTTGGGCGGCACCGACCCCAGCTGCTCGGCGACGGCGGGGTTCCCGAGGGTGACCAGCACCTCGGCATCGATCTCGGCGAGGGCGGCGAGCAACGGGTGCCACGGTGCTCGGGCACCCATCTCGGTCCCGAACGTCACGTAGATCAGCGGCCGGTCGACGCCGAGGCCGGCGAGGCGCTCGAGCGCCGGCTCGGCCCGCCCGACCGTGCTGACCGATCGGGGGCGGCACGCGAGGAGCGTGGGATGGGCGACCTCGCTCGGCGCGGTCATCGACGGCGGGAACGGATGCAGGTACAGGTGGTCGAACCACCCGCTGTCCGACGCCGGCGCCAGGCCTGCGGCGAGCCAGATCGCTGCCACGCTGTCGGCCACGGCGGCGGTCACCGCAGGGGTGACCACATCGCTGAACGCGACCGTGACGTGCGGGATCCCGCGAATGCTGGCGAGCGGAGCGGCGGCCAGTTCGGCGACCTCGTGCAGCACGAGATCGGGGCGGAGCTCGTCGAACAACGGGACCAGCGCGTCGCGCATCACGGGCGCGGACAGCGTGCCGAACATCAGCGGCATCGCCACGATGCGCCGGTCGCGCGGTGGGAGCTGCGCCAGATGGTGGGTGAGCGACGCGAACCGCTGGTTGCGCGGTCCGACGTCGGGCCCCGCCGGACGGGTCGGGATGCCGAATGCCTCGACCGTCCGGCACGAGCTGGGACCGGTCGCCCAGATGATCTCGTGCCCACGATCCCGGAGTGCGAGCGCGAGCGGGATCAGGGGGTGGATGTGGCCGGTGCCCGGCGTGGAGGTGACGAGGATGCGCATCGACCCTCCTTTCCCCGCCAGCATGCCCCATCCCCGTGTGGTCAGCGGCCTGTCGGCGGTCCGGCTGGGTCAGGGCGTGTCGCCCGTCGTCCCCCCGCCCTGTTCGCCCTGTTCGCGGAGGAATCGTTCGAAGTCGGCGGCGAGATCCTCTCCGGTCGGCATCGATGCCTCGGCGCGACGGTCGTACTCGGCCTCGAGCATGGTGAGGTAGAGCGCAGCCTGGCGGTCGTCGGCGACCGCTTCGTCGTGCAGCAGGCGCCATCGGGCGATGTCGTCGGCGAACCGGGCGTGGCCGGTCGGGACGTCGAGCACGTGCTCGAGATGCTGGAGGAGGGCGACCGACGACTTCGGGTGTCGTGCATTCCCCAGGTAGTGCGGCACACCGACGCGCAGCGACACCGCCGGGATCCCCGCTGCATCGAGGCGCTGCTGGAGCACGCCGACGAGGCCCGTGATCCCCTGGTACGTGGGTCGCGACAATCCGAGCGCGCGCACCAGGCCGTCGGTGGTGCTGCTGCCCACGACGAGCGGCGGTCGCGTGTGCGGCACGGCCTCCGCTGCGGCGCCGACCGTGACCACGACGCTGCAGCCGAGCCGGCGGGCGACGGTGATGATCGAGTCGGCGAAGGTGGCGAAGCGGAGGTGTGGCTCCACGCCCGACAGCACGACGAGGTCGTGGGCGCGGCCGGGATTGCGCATGAGGCGGAACTCGTTGCTCGGCCAGCGGACGTGGCGTTCGTCGTCGTCGTCGAGGTAGACCTCGGGCCGTTCCTGGGTGAAGTCGTAGAACGGATCGGGGTCGATCGATGCGATGACCGGCGCCACGCGGTCGTTGAGCAGTTCGTCGAGCGCGCCGGTCGCGACCTCGGCGACGTCGAACCAGCCGCGCAGCGCGACCACCATGATCGGCGCGTGCAGCGGGCCGAGCGCGTACATCTCGTCGAAGGCGGTGGTGAGGACCTCGTCGACGTTCACGACGACATCATCTCAGGCGTGCGGTGTCGCGCGCTCGAGCGGGGCGCGGGACGTTCGCCTGGTCGCGATCTGTGGTCAGGGGCACTTGGCCACGGTGTAGGCGGCGATGGTGGCGATCTCGCTCGAGCTGAGCGCGCGGTTCCAGATGGTCGGTTCGTCGATCACACCGGTGTAACCGAACGGTCCACCGAGACGAACCGGGGTCGGTGCACCGGTTTGCAGCTCTCCACCTTGAGAAGCCTTGGTCGCGACCTGGACACCATCGACGTACAACGTCATCGTTGCCGGGGTCCACGTGGCGGCAACATGGTGGAAGTTGCCGTCGACCAACTGTGGTGCGTTGAAGCGGAGTTGCTCGGGTGACCGCGTGCTGAGGTCGTCGGTTTCGAACACCAGATCGTTGTTCGGGTGCAACTCCAGGTTGTACGCGTGCCCGTCATCGGTCGCACTTGTGAACCCGACCCCGCTCCAGCGTGAGACCAGCGTCTGCACCACCCCGGCAGCAGTTGTTTGCGGCTTGATCCACAGGTCCAAGGTGAGTGCGGTCGACGGCTGGGCGACACCGACTGCGGACAATGGTGCGCTCGGCTCGATCGCGAAGCCTTGACCAGCGCGGCCCGTGCCATAGGTGGCGGCACCCGATGCGTCGGGGCCGACCTGAGCGGTGAGGGCACCTTCGCCAGGCCACCAGCCGATGATCCCGGCGGTGTCGACACAGGGCTGCGAGGTCAGGGAGATGTCGTCGAGCAGTGTCGTGCGGTCGTCGATCCGCTCGACCCCGCCGCCGTCGATGTAGGTGGGCGCGAGGCTGTTGAAGCTCAGTGTGTAGGTGGTGCCCGCCTCGAGCCGGAAACCGGTCGCCGAGCGGGTGAACCATCCCTGCTTGCCGGCGAGGCTGAAGCGGTCGTCGCCCGCGTTGATCCAGCTGTTGGACTCGAGGCCGAGGTACACCTGGCTCGTGTAGTTCCCGATCGTCTGCACGGTGCCCGCCGAGTCGGTGAGGGTGACGCTGTACGGGTTCGGGCGGCCGAACCAGGTGTCGCCCCGCCAGGAGGAGCGGTTGGCGTCGAACCAGTTCAGGGTGCCGATCCCGTCCGCGGTTGCGGTGAATGTCTGGGTCAGCGTCTGGCGGTCCTTGACCAACCCGAAGAACGCCCCCGACCGGGCCCACTTCCAACCGGTGCAGAAGTCCTCCGTGCGATCGACCCCGCCGCCCGTCCACGCGCCGCCCGGTACACCGGGGTTGCCGGTCCACGAACATGGCGAGCTCGGGCTGCCCCACCCGTAGCCCCACGGCTCACCGCCCGGGCCGACAGAGCCGACCGGCACACCCAGCGCGACACCCTGCGCCTCGAAGCCCCCATCGACCAGGAGCGAGTCGCCGGGGCCGGCAGTCACCGTCGACGTCACCGTCGTCAACCCGGACGCCGAACCCACCGAACCCTCGTTCGCGTCACCGAGGACCGGACTCGGCGCCGACGTGGTGATCAGCAGCATCGCCATGGCGAGCACGAAGACCGGCACCGCCCGAGCTCGATGACGCCGCACCTGGTCGAACCGAACTCTGGTCTTCATCCGCTCGTACCTTCCCCAAGACGCGTTCCCCACGCCGCCGGCTCGACACAGTGAGGGAGGCCGTCATCTCGCGCAAGCCAAGCGTTGGTGAATGAAGACTGAACGAACAGCGCCCGCCGAGGCAGCGAACCACTCGCGACGTCACCGCAGGACGTCGACGACGTAGTCGACGCTCTCGGTGAGCTTGGCGACGTCCTCGGGGTCGATCGCCGGGAACATGCCGATGCGCAGTTGGTTGCGCCCGAGCTTGCGGTAGCTGTCGGTGTCGACGATGCCATTCGCCCGCAGCGCCGCGCAGATCGCCGTGGCGTCGCCACCGGTGGCGGCGTCGATGTCGATCGTGCCGACGACGTCGGAACGCTTGGCGGGGTCGGCGACGAACGGGCTGGCCCAGTCGCGGGCCTCGGCCCAGGAGTAGAGCACCCCCGACGACTCGGCGCACCGGGCGGCACACCATGACAACCCGCCGTTGCCGAGCATCCACCGGATCTGCTCGTCGAGGAGCACGAGGGTGCCGAGCGCAGGCGTGTTGTAGGTCTGGTTCGCGACGCTGTTCTCGAGCGCGATCTTGAGGTCGAGCGACGCCGGCACCCAGCGCTTCGCGGCGTCGATCGCACGGATGCGGTCGAGCGACCGCGGCGAGCACGCGGCCAACCACAGGCCGCCGTCGCTCGCGAAGCACTTCTGCGGTGCGAAGTAGTACACGTCCACCTGCGCCGGGTCCCACAGGAGGCCGCCCGCCGCCGACGTCGCGTCGACGACGACGAGCGCGTCGTCGCCGGCGTTGGCCGGTCGGCGCAGGTGCATGGCGACGCCGGTGGACGTCTCGTTGTGG
>JBILUM010000188.1:0-5663 GCA_044370995.1 Ilumatobacteraceae bacterium
GTAGCCGGCCTCGTCGGCGACGGGCCAGCCGAGTTGGAGCAGGGCCTGCTTGAGCGCGCCGCGGTCGCCGAGGCGGACGGCGAAGCGGTTGCCGTCGAGCCGTTCGCCGAGCATCTGCCCGACGTGCTTGTCGCGGGCGACCTCGACGAGGAGCGGCACCTCGTTGCTGACGAGCGCGAGGCCGCCGCTGTCGAAGTCGCGCACGAGCCGCAGTCGGCCGTAGCGGCCCATCTGGTCGTGCACCTCGGCGAGCACGCCGCTCGGCACCGGGTACTTGGCGAGGTCGTTGAGCGTGGACGCGACCTCGCCGGCGCTCATGCCCGCGACGGCGGCGTTCCACAGCGACAACGGCGTGATGCGGTAGGTGTGGATGTGCTCGGGCGCCTTCTCGAGCTCGCTGAAGCGTTGCAGCGCGGCGCGTGCGTCGGCGGCGCGCGGGCTGGCGAGCTCGAGCATCACCGTGAGGTCGCTCTGCACGATGAGCGGGTTGGTGGGATCGGTCACCAGCCCTCCACCGTCATCAGCGCGTTTGATCGCTGGGGCACGTCAGGCGGGCCTGGGCGATCAAGCGCAGGGAACCGGTCGAGCGCGTGTGATCGCTGGAGCACGTGATGCGGGCCTGGGCGATCAAACGCACCACGGGGGGCGGTCACCAGCCCTCCATCAGGGCTTCGAGTTGGGCGACCTGGGGGTGCAGCACTTCGGGCACGTTACGGGCCTTGGGGCGCGGTTGCACCCGGCTGATCACCTCACCGGGCGGGGCGGGCTCGTCGGTGCCGCTGGGGGCGAGGCCCGCCTTGCGGAGCGCGGCCATCACCTTGTCGAGCGGCAGGTCGCTGACAGCGACCGTGGGGGCGATGAGGGTGAGACGGGCGGTGCGCACCTTCACCGCGGCGGCGAGGCCGAGCACGTCGTCGGCGGTGACGACGGTGGCGGCGGTGCGGGCGGTGAGGCCGCCGCGTTGGCGCTCGACGTCGGCCAGCATCTGCGCGACCACCGGGGCGATCGGGACGGACGAGTTCTCGGTGAGGAAGTCGAGCAGGCTCTGCGCGCTCTCGCCGGCGGCCATCTCGGTGGCGATGCGGGTGCGGTCGAGGCGCAGCACGGCGACGCTGCCCTTCGACTCGGCGGTGCACAGCCGGTCGAGGCGGGCGCGCACGGCGGGGTCGAGCGCCGGTGGGGCGATGACGGAGAAGTCGGCCTGCACGACGAACGTGAGGTCCTGCTCGGGCAGCAACTGGTGCAGCGACATCGGCTCGGTGAGCACGGTGCGCGCGAGCGCGCCGAGGCCGACCGGTCCGTTCGACGGGCACAGCCCGAGGGTGACGAGCTGGACGTGGAGCTGTTCGAGGTCGACCCGTTCGGCGAGCAGGTGGTGCGCCTGCAGCCAGGGGACGAGGTCGGCGGCGGCGATGCCGTGGCCGTCGGGGAGAGCGAGCAGGTCGGCGATCACCTGGCGGCGCATGACCGCGTCGAGCGAGCGCGTCTCGCCCGGCGTGTCGAGGCCGTCGAGCCAGGCGTCGACGAGCTGGATCCACTGGTCGGCGATGCCGAGCCGTCGCCATTCGGCCGTGCGCTCGCCGCTCACCTCGTAGCGATGGACCCAGTTGGCGTTGCGGCCGCGGCCGACGAACTCGCTCATCTGGGTGATGACGCCGAGACCGAGCGCGAGGTGGACGAGCGGGGCGACGTGCTCGACGGGCCAGCCCATGCGCTTGGCGATGTCGCGGATGGCCTTCACGCCGATGCCGCCGGTCTTGAGGCCGGGGATCGGCTCGGTGGCCACCTGGCGCAGCAGGCTCTGCAGGGTGCTGAGCGCGTCGGGGTGCATGGGCGCGTGGTGGTCGAGGGGCTTGATCGAGGTGGTGGGCGCCTCGGGCCACTGGGCGAACGTGCGACCGTTGACCGCGGTGAGGGTCTCGAGCCAGAGGCCGACGTGGCGCATCTCGCGCTCGACCCAGACGAGGCCGATGTCGATGAAGCGCTGCAGTGCGGCCGACTGCGGGGTGAGTGCCGGGCGGCCGGCGATGGGTCGCTGGTCGATCGGGCTGTAGAGGCGGAGCTGCCACCAGTTGTTGGTGAGCCGGTCGCCGGCGGTGCCGCGGCCGCCCGCGGCGACGAGGCGGTCGAACATGTCGCGCTCGTGCGGTTGGAAGCCGTCGAGGAGTCGTTCGAGCCGCTTCGGCGTGCCGATGATGTCGCGGAGCAGTTCGATGCGTTGGGTCTTGCCGATCGGGATCTGTTCGATGCCGAGGTTGTCGAGGTAGATGCCGAGGTGGTGTTTGGTGATGGTCTGGTCGAGCACCATCCGGTCGAGCGGCCGGCCGGGCCGGGCGACCATGTCGGCAACGCCGGTGCGCAGGCGCAGTGGTTCGCCGGGCACGGGCTCGTGGACGAGGAAGCGGTCGACGAGGGCGGCGACCATGCGCGTGCGTTCGGCGTCGGGGACGGGTTCGAGCTCCTCGGCGAGCTCGTGAGCGGTGACCTGGCCGCCGCGGCTGGCGAGCACGACGAGCAGCTGTGAGGCGGCGGCGTCGAGCAGTTCGAGGGTGAGGCGCAGCACATGGGGGTTGGCGAGCGCGCCGGCGAGCTGCTTGCGGCCGGGGCTGCGGGTGCTGGACCCGAGCCACACGCGCAACGGGCCGGTGCCGACGCACCAGGCGGCCAGGTGTGGTTGCAGTGCGATGCGCCGGGCGAGCTCGTCGCCGTCGAGCGCGCCGATGGCGCCGGCGCGGTCGGCCACGACGTCGTCGATCATGCCCGGAACCTATCGCCCGGGTGCCACGGCACGACCTGCACATCCGAGCGGCTGCGCATGTCGTGCGGTCGATCGTCGATTCCGCGTCGTCGCTGCTGTCGATGGTGATGCCGGATCGCCATGGCATCGAGATGGCATCGAGATGGGTTCCCGATGGTAGGTTCGTCGACATGCGCGTGACCATGGATCGAGCCGGACGGGTGGTGTTGCCGAAGCCGCTGCGCGAGCAGCTCGGCCTCGACGAGGGTGCTCAGTTCGAGGTGGTGGTCGAGGGATGGACCGTGCGGCTCGAGCCGTTGGTCCGGCCGGTGCGCGCCGTGGTGGACGTCGACGGGTGGCCGGTGCTCGAAGAGCGAGCGGGCGTGGCGCTCACCGACGACGACGTGCGTGCGCTGCGCGAGGCGGATCGCCGATGACCCGAGCCGAGGCGGTGCAGTGGGCGGTCGACACCAGCGTGGCCGTGGCCGCACTCGACGCGAGCCATGTCGAGCACGCCGCCAGCAGGGCCGTGTGCGTGCAGCGACGGCCCGCGATGGCCGGCCATGCGCTGTTCGAGACCTACTCGGTGCTGACCCGACTGCCAGGAGTGAGCCGGGTCGATCCCGTGACGGCGACCGAGGTGTTGCAACGAGCGTTTCCCGACCGCTGCTTCCTGTCGGCTCGGCAGCACGACGACCTGTTCCGTCGGTTGGCCCGTCTGAACCTGGTCGGCGGCATGATGTACGACGCGCTCGTCGGCGAGGCGGCTCGCATGGCGGACCGCACCCTGATGACGCGCGATCGACGGGCGGCGCGCACGTACGAGGCGGTCGGTGTGCGGCTGGAGTTCATTCCGTGACCTGTGAGAACGGTTGTCTCGTCGACGAGGCGAAGCAGGCGTTCGTGCTGGCGCGGGCGACGGCGCTCGCCCCTGCCGAGCAGCGTCATCTCGACCGGCGGCTCGCCTCGCTCGACTGAGCGCATCGGCTGATCGGGCCGCCTGCTGCGGACCGGATGGGCCGAGTGGCCCATTGCCGCGCAGCGTCGATCGTGCTGAGGTGTTGTTGACGGTTCGGACGGGCCGTCGGCGGACGATTCGGAGGCGGGCGGCAATGACACAGCACCTGATCTCGCCGACTGAGGCGATGGTCATCTCGGGTGTCGAGGGTTTGGAACAGTGCTGGGCGCTCGATCGGTTCTCGCACCCCAACCTCGGGCTCACCCGGGTCGGGTTGCTGCTCGGGCGAGCGAAGATGGGCCATCAGGAACCGGCCTGCGTGGCGTTGGCCGAGCGGGTGGCGGAAGTGGCGAGCTGGCAGGACCTGCCCGACGACGTCGTCGTGGTGGCGGTGCCGTCCACGTCGATGTTGAGCCGGCAGTTGGCCCAGTGCGTGGGCGCGGTGCTGGAGCGTCCCGTCGAGGACCTGTTGGGTGTGCGCGGCGGGTTGCTGGGCAAGCTCGACGGTTCGGTGCGTGGCCGCATCAAGGCGAAGTCGCGCAAGATGCCCGAGCACGTGTTGCTGGTGGACGACTTGGTGCGGTCGGGCGAGACGCTGAAGGCGTGCGCTGCGATCCTGCGCGAGCGCGGGGCACAGCAGGTGTGGGCGGTCGTCGCAGTCGCGATCCTCGAGCCGGGCGAGGGCAATCCCGTCGCCTGGTGACGTTCGCTCGTCGGCCGACCGTCGGGCGGCGGCCGGTCGACGAGGTTCAACTCCACGTCCGGGGCAGTGAGGCGAACTTCTGCCATTGGGACTGTCAATACATGTGGTGAACTGTGCGAAGCTGGGGTCGACCCGCTGACCGCACTGGAGCGCTCGATGGAACTCCCCCGTTACGGCACCCCGAACATCGCCTACGTGAGCACCTGGTTCGGCGCACCGGACGACCATCCGATGTGGGCGCTCAACCTGATGAAGTACCGGGCGGTCGCCGAGTACGCCGATGGACGCGAATCGTCGATCAGCGGCGCCGATGCCGACATGCTGTACCACCCGACCGGGCCGCTCGCTGCGGTCGGTGCGGGTGTGCGGCTCGTCACCGAGGTGACGCATCAGCTGTCGGGTGACTCGATCCTGTGGGACCGTGTCGCGGTCGCGTGGTACCCGTCGCGGATGGCGATGCTCGAGATGCAGACGCTGCCCGAGTTCCAGGAACTGCACGCCCACAAGGACGCCGGCATGGAGTTCACGATCGTGATGGTGACGACGCCGTCGGCCGACACCGACGAGCCGTACGACTGGTCGAGCCTCGGTGACGACGACCTGATGCTGGTGCAGGTGGTGGCCGACTCCTCGGCGACCGACCTGGCGCAGCTGGTGCCGTCGCGTCGCATCGGCCGCTACGAGGTGCGTGGCGTGATCGTCGGCGACGAGCGTGCGTGGGCCGAGGCCCGCTACGACGCGATCTCGCGCGACGACGTCGATGCGCTGGTGGCCGCGGCGGCCGCGCACGCGGATCCGTCCGTGTACGCGATGGTGGTCGAGCCCCGGTTCGACGTGATGTCCGTCGGCTGAACGGGCCGGCCGCCGACGGCCGGGCCTCGTCGGGCGACGGGTACGCTCGCCCGCGTCGGCTCAGAGGATCTCGGGGGATCGCATGGCACACGAACTGGTCATCCGCGGCGGCACCATCGTCGACGGCACGGGCACTGCGGCGTACGTGGGCGACGTCGCGATCGACGGCGGCTCCATCTCGGTGGTGGGCGGTTCGCTCGCAGGCGACCGCGTGATCGACGCGGCCGGCGCGGTCGTGGCGCCCGGCTGGGTCGACGTGCACACCCACTTCGACGGTCAGGTCACGTGGGACGACGAGCTCGACCCGTCGTTCTCCAACGGGGTGACGTCGTTGGTGATGGGCAACTGCGGCGTGGGGTTCGCGCCGGGCCCACCAGGTGGCGAGCGCACGTTGATCGAGTTGATGGAGGGTG
>JBILUM010000002.1:0-19898 GCA_044370995.1 Ilumatobacteraceae bacterium
AACGCCGGCCAGACCTGCATCGCCCCCGACTACGTGCTCGTCGAACGCGAGGTGCACGACCAGCTCGTCGAGCAGCTGCGGGCCCGGGTGCGCGAGTTCTACGGCGACGACCCGCAGCGCAGCACCGACTTCGCCCGCATCGTCAACGACTCGCACTTCCACCGTCTCGAGAAGCTGCTGCACGACGGCACCGTGGCGATCGGCGGCCAGAGTGACGCCGACACCCGCTACATCGCCCCCACGGTCCTCACCGGCATCACGCGTGACGACCAGGTGATGGGCGAGGAGATCTTCGGGCCGGTGCTGCCGATCATCGCCGTCGACTCGCTCGACGAGGCGGTCTCGTTCGTGAACGCCGACGAGAAGCCACTCGCGCTCTACTCGTTCAGCGCCGACGAGGCCGACCACGACCGGGTGCTGCACGGCACCAGCAGTGGCGGCGTGTGCATCAACGGAACGATCATGCACATCAGCAACCCCCACCTGCCGTTCGGCGGGGTGGGCGAGAGCGGGATGGGGGCCTACCACGGCAAGGACGGCTTCGACACGTTCAGTCATCGCCGCGCTGTGCACGAGCGCAGCACCCGGCTCGACCCGTCGCTGATGTACCCGCCCTACACCAGCAAGAAGTTCGCACTCGTCCGGCGCGGTCTGGCGCTGCCCGACCCCCGCGACCTGTGGGCCAGGGCGCGGGGGTCGATGCGGCGTCGGCGGGGTCGGTGATCAGCGGGTCGCGTAGATCAGCTGCCGGGTGTCGGAGACGATGCCGATGCGGCAGTCGGCGTCGCGGCGCACACAGTTCTGCAGCCAGGTGCTGCTGACAGCGGTGTCCCAGGCGGTGATGATGTCACCGTGCAGTGAGTAGCCGCCGGGGCCGCTGTACATGTCGCTCGACAGGCGCCAGCCGGCGCTGGTGCCCGACGTGACCGGCCAGTGGACGTTGTAGGTGATCTCCGGCAGCGCCACCGGGTGGCTCGCCGGGCACCCGATGCCGTAGGTGCCGTAGGCCATGTGGCTCTTGTGGTCGACCGAGTCGAGGTTCACCCCGTCCCAGCATTGCGGGAACCGGATGACGGCCCACAGATCGGTGCCCGCGGCGCAGGCGGGGATGGCCGGCGTCGAGCCGACGATCATCGTCGGTCCGTTCGCAGTGTCGATCCCACACGTCCAGCGGACGGAGTCCTGGCCGGCGTCCTTCGGCTGCGGTGCGGTCGCCCGGGCGTTGCCGGCGATGATCTTGATCCCGTTGGGCAGGGTGGGGCTGATCCGGGAGAACGGCGTCCCCTGGTAACCGCTCTTGTAGTACACCTGGTTCATGCTCGGGGTCACCGGGCGACCGCTCGCGTCGAACACCGTGGGCACCCAGTACGACGAGCGATTGCTGATCCCGCCGCTGCAGGTGGAGTTGCCGCTCGCGAGCAGGGTTGCCGGGGTCGAGGCCGCCACCGAGACCGTGTTGCCGAAGTAGGTGTGGAGGTGCGCGGCGCCCGCCTGGCCCGGGAAGACGATCGAGTCGTCGGTGTTCATGTGCGAGAAGAAGCACGTCACGCGGAAGTTGCCGGTGCCGTCGCCCGACGTCTGGATCGGCCCACCGAACGGCTGGGTGCCGCTCGCCGACGTGCCGACCGAGGGTGCAGGGATCGGTCCGTTCACGGTGGCGCTCCCGGCCGGTGGCGCCGGTGGGGGTGCCGCGGGCGCCGGACCGGTGGGCGCGGGCGCCACGGGGGCCGCCGACGCGGGTGCGGGTGTCGCCGGCGCCGCGGTGACGACCGGATTCTCCTGGGCCGGTACGGCGCCGGCCGCGGTGAGCGTCACCACCGCGGTGGCCGACCACGCCTGCGCGCCACGGCGGGTGCGGGCGCGGACCTGGGCTTCGTACCGACCGCCGGGGGTCAGCCCGCTGATCGTGCGGCTGAGGGTCGTGAGTCGGGTGACGGTGATCGGTCCGGCGAGGCCGGTGCCCGCATAGACGACGTCGTAGGAACGGGCGCCGCCGACGGCGGACCAGGTGATCGTCATCGACGTGGCGCCGGACGCGGTGATCGACACCGCCCCCGGCGCCGCCGATTCGGTGTGGGTCGGGGCGCAGGCCTGGGGTGACATGAGCATCGCGCCGGACAGCGCGACGGCCATGGTGAGTCGGCGTGTTCCGGGGCGCCCGCCCCCCTGAACACCTTGGCCCCGATGATCGGGCGGTGGCTGGACGTGATGGTGGTGACCGGGGTCCGGGGACCCCGTCCGACGACCGGTGCCGCCCAGCACCTTGGTGAGCAGTGTGAAACGCATGTCATTGAATCGTCATATTCGCCCGCGGAATGAGTGTGGAATCCGTCAAGATCGCGACGGTTCAACCACCACGGAGCGTCGAAAAGGTCCAGTTGGCGACGAACATGACGAATGCATGACGAACCGAACGAACTGTCGAATACCGCGCAGCGCGCGATCGCACCGGTGGACGGTGAGTCAGTCGGCGAGCGCGAGCAGGGTCAGCACATGGCTGCGAAGGGCATCGATGCCGGTTCCCTTCGCCGCGCTGACCCAGAAGATGTCGCCCTCGTGCAGGCGGCAGGCCTTGGCCAGTTGCTGCTTGCGGCCCGCCAGCTTCGACGGCTTCACCTTGTCGATCTTGGTGGCCACGATGACCGTGGTGATGCCGTTGGCCTGCACCCAGTCGATCATCTGCGAGTCGAGCTTGGTCGGACCGATCTCGCCGTCGACGAGCAGCAGCAGTGCCTGCAGCGACTCGCGTCCGAGCAGGTATCCCTCGATCATCGGCCCCCACTTGGCCTTCTCGCGGGTGGGCACGGACGCGTAGCCGTAGCCGGGGAGGTCGACGACCGTCCCGCCCGTCGGCAGCGTGAAGAGGTTGATCAGCTGGGTGCGGCCGGGCGTGTTCGACACGCGGGCGAGCTGCTTGCGGTTCGCCAGGGCGTTGATCAGCGACGACTTGCCCACGTTGGACCGGCCGACGAGGGCGACCTCCGCCGGCGATGCCGGCAGGTCGGCGAATCGCTGCGCCGAGGCGACGAAGGTGAGCTGCAGCGGTCCGGTCATCGGGCCAGGCTACGTCCGGCGTCCGTTCCGAAGGTCGGGAGCCGAAGGTCGGGAGCCGAAGGTCGGGAGCCGAAGGTCGGGAGCCGAAGGTCGAGAGCCGAAGGTCGAGAGCCGAAGGTCGGGAGCCGAGCTCGCCCGATCTCCAGGCCTGATCCGAAAACGACACAACGCCGCAGGGGGACCTGCGGCGTTGTCGTCTGGGTGGTCGAGACCGGCGTCGATCCGGTGACCCCACGCTTTTCAGGCGTGTGCTCTGCCGACTGAGCTACTCGACCGGGGTGGTGCCAGACGGCACCGGTTTGTGGCGTCGGTGTGGACCTGCGAACAGGCACCACACACGACATCCGCACGAGCTTGCGCTCGCGGCGGTCCCGACGGGGTTCGAACCCGCGACCTCCGGCTTGACAGGCCGGCGTGAACTCCACTTCACCACGGGACCATGACTGGTCACTGCACCCCCAACGGGATTCGAACCCGTGCCGCCACCTTGAAAGGGTGGTGTCCTAGGCCACTAGACGATGGGGGCTAGGAGATTCTCCGGTTGAGAGCGTCGAAACACTAGCACCGAGTCGCCGAATTCCCACCAGCTGATCCGAGCCCACGCGATCGCTCTCCTCCCGTCCGGGTACCTTGCCGGGATGCGCCTCGACGTCGACCCGTCCCTCGACCCGGCGGACTATGTGTTCGTCCACCGCATCCGGGTGCGGTTCGCCGAGACCGATGCGATGGGGATCGTCCACCACGCCAACTACCCGCTGTACCTCGAAGAGGCACGCGTCGCCTACCTGCGGGCGCTGGGGAAGCCGTACACCGAGCTGCGCAAGGACGGCGTCGACCACGCCGTGCTCGAGTGCTTCGTGCAGTACCGCCGTCCCTTGGCCTTCGACGACGAGGTCGACGTCCACCTGGTGCTCGCCCGCACGACACGGGCCAGCTTCCAGCTCGCATACCTCCTCACGGTCGCCGGCGAGGTCCGTGCCGTCGCCGCCACCGCACACGGTGCAGTCGACGCGTCGGGTCGACCGACCCGACTGCCGTCCTGGTTGATCGACCTGGGTCCCGGTCACGCGCCCGGACGCGCTCCAGGGCACGCGTCGATCACGCGTCGATCGAGCTGAGAAAAGCTGAGGTCGAGCTGAGAAAAGCTGAGGTCGAGCTGAGAGAAGCTGAGGTCGAGCTGAAGAAAAGCTGAGGTCACGCTGAGGTCACGCTGAGGTCACGCAGCGCGGTAGCGCCGCACCCACGGCCACCGTCGGTGGGAATCAGGTGACGAATGGGGGTCGAAACCCCGCTCCGAGCGACGCTCGGTCGGTGCACGCGTACGGTGCACGACATGATCCCGGTCACGACCGAGGGCCTCGCCGGCATCTCGACGCGGTGGGTGCGTCGGCTCGCCGCGGGGTCGCGCTCGGACGGACCGCTCGAGGAGGCGGCATGAGTCCGCAACGCATCGGCCTGTGCACCGACTCGAACGCCCAACTGCCGCCGGCACTCGTCGAGCGGTACGGGGTGGAGGTCGTCCCGATCACGATCACCATCGACGATGACGAGTACCTGGAGGGTGTCGACCTCGACGCCGACGCGTTCTATGCGCGGTTCGACGGCCCCTCCGGCAAGGGAGGACGGCCGACGATCGGGACGAGCCCGCCGAGCCCCGGTCAGTTCGCGCTCACCTACGAAGAGCTGCTCGACCGGGGATGCACCGAGATCCTGTCGATCCACGTGGCGAGCTCGATGTCGGGCACCCTGAACTCCGCACGGCTCGCAGCACACCGCCTCGGGGTCCCCGTTCGGCTCGTCGACTCGGCGACCGCCGGGTTCGGCATCGGCTGCTGCGTGTGGGCGGCGGGCGACGCGCTCGCTGGCGGTGCCTCCATCGACGAAGCCGCCTCGGTCGCCGAGTCGATCGCTCCGAGGCTCGGCAACGTCTTCATCGTCGGCTCGCTCGACGTGCTGCGCGCCGGTGGCCGCGTCGACGTGGGCGAGGCAGCCGGTCGCATCCCCGTCCTCGAACTCCGCGACGGCGCCGTCGTGGTGGTCGCGCAGGTCGACACGGTGCTCGAGGCGATCAACACGATGGCCACCACGGTGGTGGGGTTCGGACGCAGGCTGCGGGTCGCGGTCGGCCATGGCGACCGGGCGGCCGAGGCCATCGCCGACGCCCTCGAGTCGGCGGTGGTCGAGACAGCGGTGGTCGAGACAGCGGTGGTCGATGAGGTGATCCGGTATCGGGTCGGGCCGTCGATCGGCGCTCACACCGGTCCGGGCACGGTGAGCTGCTTCGTGTTCCCTTCGACGCCCTGATCCTCGACGACGGTGCTCGAGCGCCGACGAAGAGCCGGGTGAAGCGCCCGGTCAGGTGCCCGGTCAGGTGCCCGGCGTCAGGGCCCGCACCGTCCACTCCAGCAACCAGCTGAGGAAGCCGTACAGCTGGTGCTCGGCGGCGAGCGGGTCATCGGGATCGAGCTCGTCGGGGTCGTCGTCCTCGCTGACGTCGAGCACCGTCCCCAGCACGAGCCGGACACCGTTCAACGCCTGGGCGAGCGCGAGCACCTGGCTCTCGGCCAGGGGCGGCTTGGCCGACAGCGCCGCCAGGACGGTGTCGATGCCGGTGAGCCGGGAGGCGACGAGCTCCTCGCGCATGAACCGCTGGTACTCGGCGTCGTGCTCGGCGTGCTGGCTCTGGTGGTAGGCCGCCGGGAACACCCGCTTCAACGCGGGATGGTCCGAGGGACCGAGGAGGAGCGACCGCATCTCCTCGAGCAGATGGCCCACCACCACGCGCTCGCGGTCGTCGATGTTGATCCGGTACCCGTGCTTGATCCGCTCCACCGGCGGACGGAACTGCCAGCGCGCCATCTCAGCCCTCCCGCGGCGCAGGGGTCGGTGCGGGTGACGTGTCGTGTCCGGTCGGCATCAGTCGTCCTGCTGCATCGTGGCCCACAGGCCGTGCTCGTGCAGCCGGAACACGTCGAGCTCGGCCTTCTCGCGCGAGCCGTTGCTGACCGCCGCCCGGCCCTTGTGGTGCACGTCGAGCATCAGCTCGGTGGCCTTCTCGAGCGAATAGCCGAACAGCTTCTGCAGCACGAACGTGACGTAGCTCATCAGGTTGATCGGATCGTTCCAGACGAGCACCACCCACGGCCGATCGGGATCGACCGTCTCGTCGGTCGTCGGTCGCTCGACGACATCGGGGGCGGGTGCCACGGGCATGCAGACAGTTTGCCCGCTGCGCGCCCGATCGGGTCGGCTCCGCCCCGATGGAGAAATCAGGAGGGCCGAGGTCAGCACAGGCCGATGTCCACGCGGGCCATGGTTCACGGCACCCCGGTTGGTGGCGCTCTCCGGCGCCCCGTACGATGCAGTCCCAATGGCCGTCGGCGCCCGACCCCTCGTTCCCTCCCGGTTGGCGCCGGGTGGCGTCGTGCACGGTTCGACGCGCACGCCCACGACCAAGCTGCAGGGGTACGTCGCCCTCGCCAAACTCCGCGTGGTCGAGCTGCTCCTCGTCACCACCGTGCCCACCATGGTGCTGGCCGAGCGTGGCTGGCCGGGCACCTGGCTGGTGATCGTCACGCTGTTCGGCGGCACCCTCGCCGCCGCCGGGGCGAACGCCATCAACATGGTGGTCGACCGCGACATCGACGCGCTCATGGCCCGTACCGCCGGCCGGCCACTCGTCACCGGTCTCATCACACCCCGAGCGGCACTCGTCTTCGCGATCGGCCTCGAGGTGCTGGCCTTCGGCGTGCTGTGGTGGGGCGCCAATCTGCTCTCGGCCTGCCTCACCATCAGCGCCACGCTCTTCTACGTGTTCGTGTACACGATCTGGCTGAAGCGCACGAGCCGGCAGAACATCGTGATCGGCGGGGCAGCGGGGGCCGTGCCCGTGCTCGTCGGTTGGTCGGCCGTCACCAACAGCGTCAGCTGGACCGCCGTCGTGTTGTTCGTCCTGATGTTCCTCTGGACCCCCCCGCACTTCTGGGCCCTGGCCATCCGCCACGTCGACGAGTACCGCGCCGCCGGCGTGCCGATGTTGCCGGTCGTCGTGCCGATGGAGCAGGCGATCAGGAGCATGGTCGTGTACACGGCGCTGCTGGTCGTCACCAGCTTCGTCCTCGTGCCCGTGGCCGACCTCGGGTGGATCTACGGCATCACGGCGGTGCTGAGCGGCGTCGGATTCCTCTGGGGCACGATCGACCTCGGACGCCGACCCAGCCCGCAGCGTTCGATGCGGGTGTTCGCCTACTCGATCACCTACGTCTCGGTGCTGTTCGCCGCGATCACCATCGACGTCCTCGTCCGCTACGGCATCTGAAGTCGCCGGGTCCGGGGCTCCGTCCACCAGGACCTTCCCGGCCGGATCCGGACGGTCCGAGCCGACGCGTGCACATGATTTCCGCCGCGGACCCGCCCTGTGGGTAATCTCGCTGCAGCAATCCGTCACCACGCGGCCGAACCCTCATGGATCCGGTCGTCCTGATGACACCGATCAGTTCCCGATCAAGCCAGAGATCAGCACAACAGACACCAGGTCGTCCTGCGCGGCCTGAGACGAATCGAGCTCGTTGCACATGACCACCATCGATCCCCACGTCACCGGAGCAGGTGTCGACCACGTCGACACCCACTCCGGTGAACGCGCCGATGGCCTCCTCGCTTCGGTGGCCGACTGGATCACGACGACCGACCACAAGAAGATCGGCCGTCTCTTCATCGGGAGTTCGTTGCTGCTCCTCCTCGGCGTCACCGCGCTCGGCGTCCTGCTCGGGATCGAACGCATCGACCCCACCGACGCGATGCTCGACGCCGGGGCGATGCCGCAGGTGTTCTCGCTGTATCGCCTGGTCCTCACCTTCGGCGTGGTCGTGCCGTTCGGTCTCGGTCTGGCGCTGATGATCGTCCCGCTGCAGCTCGGCGCCCGGTCGCTCGCGTTCCCGCGGCTCGCGTCCGCCGGTTTCTGGGCGTGGCTGTTCGGCACCGGCATGGTGATCGGTTCGATCATCGCCAACGGCGGCCCCGGTGGCGGCGACGAGCACATGGTCCAGCTCTTCCTCGTCTCGATGGCGCTCGCCGTCGTCGGTCTCACCGCGGCAGCCGGTTCGATCGCGGTGTCGGTCCTCACCACCCGTGCACCCGGCATGAACATGCGCCGGGTGCCCCTGTTCTCCTGGTCGGCCCTCGTGTACGCGCTCGGCCTCGTCCTGGCCCTGCCGGTGCTGTTCGGTGTGCTCGTGTTGCTGTTCGTCGATCACCGCAACGGACGCAGCACCTTCGGCGGCAACGTCGGCATCGCCGAGTGGCTCGGCATCTCGGCATCGCAGCCGGCGACGGCGCTGTACGCCGTGCCCGTGTTCGGCCTCCTCCTCGAGACCGTCGCGACCGCCACCCGCAAGCGCCTGCCGATGCGCGGCATCGGCCTCATCGGCGTCGGCCTCGTGGGCACGGCGCTGTTCGCCGGCGTCGCCCAGGTCGACGCCAGCCTGTCGCGCGATCTGGTCGACATGGAGTTCGGCGACGCCCTCCGCGAGATCGTGCCGTACGCGATGCTCAACCTGCTGCCGCTGCTCGGTGGCGTCGTGGTCCTGCTGGTGTTCCTGCTCGCAGCCGCCGGTCGGCCCCGCATCCAGTCGCCGCTGCTGTTCAGCTTCTTCGGTGTCGGCATGGTGCTCGTCGGCCTCGTCGGCAACGCGATCTACCACGTCGGGGACGCACAGCTGGCGGGCACGGTCTTCGAAGAGGGCGCCTGGATCTACGTGAGCTACGGCACCGTGATCGCACTCCTCGGCGGCGTCGTGTACTGGGGCCCGAAGATCTGGGGTCGTTCGATCGCCGACAAGAAGGTGCTGCCGCTCGCCCTCCTCGGTGTGCTGGCCACGATCCTCGCCTCGCTGCCGTACTACATCGCCGGCTTCGCCGATCAGGCGGGCAACACCGTTGCCTACCCCGACTACAGCGGTCCGTCCGAGCTGTGGAACACCCTCGTGGCCGTCGGTCACGGCCTGATGGCGCTGACGGTGCTCGCCTTCATCGGCCTCGCGCTGCAGTCGTTCACCAAGGGTGAGCGCGCCGGCGACGACCCCTGGGACGGTCAGACGCTCGAGTGGGCGACGTCGTCGCCCGCCCCGGCCGACAACTTCGTCGATGTCCACGTCATCTCCTCGGCCGAGCCGCTGCTCGACCTGAAGCCGGCACGCTCGGAAGGGGCCGCCTGATGTACGCACTGCCCGCTGCACCGCCGCCGGCACCGCGCCGCCAGCTGTTCGTCGGCACCGCACTCGCCTGCGCGGCCGGAACCACGTTCTTCGGTGGCCTGATCGCGCTGTTCGTGCGCTTCCGCCAGGAGGCGCTGTCGGTCACCGACGGCGAATGGAAGCCGGCCACGGTCAAGGTGCCCGAGGTGCCCACGAACGTGATGCTCATCGCGTTCTTGTTCATCGGCATCTTCGCCCAGTGGGCCGTGTACGCGGCGCGCCGCCAGCACAAGGGCGGCACGGCGCTCGCCCTCGGGCTGGTCGGCCTGCTCGGCATCGCGGTGCTCAACTCGCAGGCGTTCATCTACCGCCAGATGGGCCTCGGGCTCGGCGACGGCACCTACCAGACGATGTTCTACGTGGTCACCGGCGCCTTCGCGGCGCTGCTCATCGTCGGCCTGGTCTTCACGGTCGTCTCGGCCTTCCGCTACCTCGGCGGCCGCACGAGCGAGCGTGAGATCATCTCCGCGCACGCCATGTACTGGTACTTCCTGAGTGCGATGTACGTCGTGCTCTGGTTCGTCGTCTACGTCACGAAGTGATCGGGTAGGGCACGCATGTTCACCACGGGTTCCAAGCTCTTCATCGGCGGCAGCGTCCTGGCCATCGTCGCGGCGATCGCGTTCGGTGTCAGCTACGACGGCGCTGCCGCCTGGACCGCAGCGATCGGCCTCATCTCGGTCTCGATCGCCCTGCTGTTCCTCATGATCATCAACTTCTGGGTCCGCGACTCCAACGTCAGCGGCATGGACAGCGATGCCGTCACCACGTCGGCCGCAGCCCAGCAACGCCCGAGCAACAGCATGTGGCCGGCGGTCGGCGCGTTCGGGGGTGCCCTCGTCGCGATCGGTCTCGTCGCCACCCCGGTCGTGTTCAAGGCCGGCATCGTCGTGTTGCTCATCGCGCTGTTCGAGTGGCTCGTCCAGGCCTGGGCCGACCGGGCCTCGTCGGATCGCCGCTTCAACGCCTCGGTGCGGGGTCGGATCATGCACCCGCTCGAGTTCCCGGTGCTCGGTGCCGTGGGCCTCACGGTGATCATCTACTCGTTCTCGCGGATCATGCTCTTCTTGTCGAAGGAGTCCGGTCCCGCGGTCTTCATCATCGTGGCGTCGCTGATCACGCTCGGCGGATTCCTGTTCGCGAGCCGCCCGACCATCAAGACGAGCGTCATCGCCGGCATCTGCACGATCGGTGCGCTCGGTCTGGTCAGCACCGGCGCCGTCATGGCCATCGACGGCGAGCGCGGCATGCACGAGTACCCCACGGTGAGCACCGAGCCGGCGGTCTGTGCGAGCAACGACAAGACCGAGGTCGACAAGAAGGGCTCGCAAGGGGTCTCGGCCAAGAGCAATGTCGCCGCGACGATCATCTTCAATGCCGACGGCGAGCTCTACGGCCAGCAGGTCGGCATGGGCGAGTACAGCCGCACCGTCACGCTCCAGCGCAGCAACCCGTCGCTGATCATGTTCCGCAACCTGAGCGACCAGACCGTTCGCCTCACGGCCAACCTGGGTGCGTTCGAGGTCGACGTGAACGGGACCAAGGTCACCGAGAAGCCGGTCACCTGCACCACGCTCGTCAAGCCCGACGGTCGTCAGATGATGACCCTCGTGTTCCCCAAGTCGAGCATCGGTTCCCTCGAGCCATACACGTTCGTGGTGCCGGGTGTCGAAGGGGCGAGCGTCGAGATCGTGGTGCCGTGAGTCATGACGCTGCGAACCAACAATTTGGCTACCGTGAGGAACGTGCCGCACATGACCCGTCGTAGGACAAGTCGTCGCAGAGCGCTGTTGCTCGGTCTCACCGCTGCGTCCGCAGCAGTGTTGACCGGCTGCGCCAAGGATGCGCCCCAGGACACCTGGCAACCCAAGGGTGAGAACGCCCAGAAGATCCACGACCTGCAGTGGCCGGTGTTCCTCGTGGCCGGCATCGTCGGCGTCGTCGTCATGGTCGCGGTCGCCTACGCGGTGGTCCGCTTCCGCGACAAGGGCCAGCCGATGCCCGAGCAGAGCCACGGCAAGCCGGCGCTCGAGATCGCCCTCACGATCCTGCCCGCCCTCATCCTCGTGGGTGTCGGCATCCCGACGGTCAGCACGATCTTCGACCTCGCCGACACCAGCGACACCGAATGCATCGTCAACGTCACCGGTCAGCAGTGGTGGTGGGAGTACGACTACCCGGCCCAGGAGGGCTGCGGTGGTATCTCCGAGCCGATCATCACGAGCGGCCAGCTCGTGATCCCGGCCGACACCAACGTGATGCTCCGCCTCACCAGCCGTGACGTCATCCACTCGTTCTGGATCCCCGCCCTCAATGGCAAGAAGGACACCGTGCCCGGCCGTGTGCACACGCTGCGGATGCAGGCCAACCAGCCGGGCATCTACGCCGGTCAGTGCACAGAATTCTGCGGCCTCAGCCACGCCAACATGAAGATGGAGGCCGTCGCGCTGAACCCCGACGACTTCCAGACCTGGGTCGCCAACCAACTCGAGCCCTACGTGTCGCCCGAAGCCGGCTCGCAGGCCGCGCTCGGCGAGGCGGCGTTCACCGCCAACTGCGCCTACTGCCACCAGGTCAACGGTCTGAGCTCCACGGCACCCGACGGAACCGTCACCCCGGTGCTCGCCAACCCCGACCAGTTCATGGTCTCGGGCTCGGCCCCCAACCTCTCCCATCTGATGACGCGCAACACCTTCGCCGGCGCAACCTGGGACCTCCTCACCGACGAGTGCCGCGACCGGGTGTGGAACGCCTCGCCCGAGGAGTTCGGAGCGCTCTATCTCCAGGGTGTCACGGAGGAGTGCCTCAACGAGGTCGACCTGCGTGAGTGGATCCGCAATGCGCCGGCGAAGAAGCCGATGTACGCGAGCGACGCCCAGAAGGCCAACAGCGGCGGCAAGGTCCGCGGTATGCCGGCCCTCGGCCTCAACGAGACCCAGATCGACCAGATCATCGCCTACCTCCTCGAGCGGAACTGACGGGAGCACCCCAGATGGCCATCATCGAACGACCCAGCACGCCGGCACTCGCCGGAACCAGTGCGCCCGCAGTCGTCACCCCCTCCCAGGCGTACGGCGTCCTCAAGCGCCCGGTCTCCACGACCGGTTGGCGCTCGTGGCTGTTCACCGTCGACCACAAGAAGCTCGGCATCATGTACGGCGTCGTCGCGATGTTCTTCTTCCTCGTGGGCGGCGTCGAGGCATTGTTGATCCGACTCCAGCTCGCCGGGCCCGAGGGCACGGTGCTGAGCGCCGGCCTCTACAACGAGATGTTCACGATGCACGCCACCACGATGGTGTTCCTCTTCGTGATGCCGATGGCGGCAGCGTTCGCCAACTACCTCGTGCCGCTCCAGATCGGCGCACGCGACGTGGCGTTCCCCCGCATCAACGCGTTCGGTTTCTGGTGTTTCCTCGCCGGCGGCCTGTTCCTCAACACCTCGTGGTTCCTCGGCGGAGCGGCCGACGGCGGGTGGTTCATGTACCAGCCGAACGCGAACGCACTGTTCTCGCCCAGCCACGGTGTCGACTTCTGGGGCCTCGGACTGCAGATCACCGGTATCGCATCGCTGACCGGTGCGATCAACCTGATCGTCACGATCCTCAACATGCGTGCCCCCGGCATGACGTTGATGAAGATGCCGATCTTCACCTGGATGATCCTGGTGATCCAGTTCCTCCTCGTGTTCGCCATCCCGGTCATCACCGTGGCGCTGTTCCTGCTCATGTTCCAGCGTGAGTTCGGCGCCACGTTCTTCGACGTCTCCGCCGGCGCCGATCCCCTGCTCTGGCAACACCTGTTCTGGATCTTCGGTCACCCCGAGGTCTACATCCTCGTCCTGCCCGGCTTCGGCATCGTCAGCGAGGTGCTGCCGGTGTTCAGCCGCAAGCCGCTGTTCGGGTACCGCTTCGTGGTGTTCTCGGGTGCGGCCATCGGCTTCGTCGGCTGGGGTGTGTGGGCACACCACATGTTCGCCAGCGGACTCGGCCCGGTCAGCGTCGCCGTGTTCTCGGTGGCCACCATGCTCATCGCCATCCCCACCGGCGTGAAGATCGTGAACTGGACCCTCACCATGTGGGGCGGCAAGATCTGGTTCACCACGTCGATGCTGTTCGCCATCGGACTCGTCGTCGAGTTCACGATCGGTGGCCTCTCGGGCGTCACGCACGCCGTCGCCCCCAGCGACACACAGCAGACCGACACCTACTACATCGTCGCCCACTTCCACTACACGATCTTCGGCGGCGCCGTGCTCGGCCTGTTCGCCGGGTTCTACTACTGGTGGCCGAAGATGTTCGGCAAGATGCTCAGTGAGCGCCTCGGCAAGTGGAACTTCTGGCTGATGATCATCGGCATGAACCTGACCTTCGGCCCGATGCACATCATCGGTCTGCAGGGCCAGCCGCGGCGCATGATGAACTGGACCGAAGCTCGCGCAGGTGAAGGCTTCTTCAACCTCGGCTTCTGGAACCGTGTCGCCTCCGTCGGTTCGTTCGTCATCGCCATCGGCGTGGCGGTGTTCCTGCTGAACGTGTGGCAGACGCACAAGAAGTCCTCCACGACGCCCAAGGCCCCGCTCGACCCGTGGGATGCCCGCAGCCTGGAATGGATGACCGCGAGCCCGCCGAAGGAGCACAACTTCGACGCGATCCCGACGGTGCATGCCCTCGACGAGTTCTTCCACCGCAAGTACGAGGTCGACCACGACACCGGCGAGGTTCGCAAGGTCTCCACCGCCGAGGAGATCCTCGGTGCGGAAGAGGCCAGGGCCGACAAGCACATCCACCTGCCGTCGCCGTCGTACTGGCCGATCATCCTCGCCTTCGCACTGCCGATCATGGGCTACGGCGTGATCTACAACCGCCTGCTGATCGTCGCCGGTGGCCTCTTGGTCCTGCTGGCGATGTTCGGGTGGGCACTCGAGCCGTCGGTGGCCGACGAATCGGACTACGACCCGCCGGCCGACGGTGGCGGGAGCAACAAGGAGTTGGCGACCATTGGCTGACATCGCTGTCCACGAACCCATGTCCGACGGTCATGACGGGCACGACGGCCACGGTGGTCATGACGACCATGCCGACCACGGGGCGCACCACACCTCGACGGGTCTGAGCAACAACAAGATGGCGATGTGGCTGTTCCTCGGCAGCGAGTGCCTGCTGTTCGGCGGCCTCATCGCCACCTACATGCTCTACCGAGGTCGTCACCCAGCCGATCTCGGGCCGGATCAGATCTTCGACATCCCGTTCACGTCGGTGTCGAGCTTCGTCCTGCTCATGAGCTCGCTCACGATGGTGCTCGCCGTGTCGGCGGCCGCACAGAAGGACGACCGCCGCACCAACCTGTGGCTGACGGTCACCGCCCTGCTCGGCGCCACCTTCGTCGGCGGTCAGGTGTACGAGTTCACCAGCTTCTACCGGGAGGGTCTGGGCTTCACGTCCAGCCTCTTCAGCTCGAGCTTCTACACGCTCACCGGCTTCCACGGTGTGCACGTCACCGTCGGCATCATCATGCTGATGGCCCTCGTGGGCATCAACAAGCGCAGCCGTGTACCCGGCGACAAGGCCGAGGTGGTCGAGCTCGTCGGTCTCTACTGGCACTTCGTCGACGTGGTGTGGATCATCATCTTCACCCTCATCTACCTGATCCCGTCCTGAGTGAGGCGACCATGAGCACCACCGCAGAGCACCATGAACCGGCGGCCGAGATCGACCACACACGCGATGCACACGCCGAACACGCCGAACACGCCGACGGGGCGCACGAGCACAAGCCGACCAGCTACTACGTCAAGGTGGCCTTGGTCCTCGCCGTCCTCACCGCCCTCGAGACGGCCACGTACTGGGTCGTGGAGGAGCTCGGTTCGTTCCTCGTGCCGTCACTGCTGATCATGATGGCGATCAAGTTCGTCGTCGTGGCGTCGCTGTTCATGCACCTCAAGGGCGACAGCAAGATCTTCAGCTACCTCTTCTATTCGGGGTTGATCCTGGCGATCCTGGTGTACGCGGCGTTCCTCGCCACGTTCCGTTTCTTCAGCCCCACCTGACATCCGCGCTGATCCCCATCAGCTGACCCCCGGAGGCGACGTCCGTGTTCGCCGACATCATCAGTTCACGCATCGTCCTCGCCGGCGCCGAAGCGACCGGCTCCGGCGCGTATGCCGACCCGTGGGCGTTCCAGGCCCATCCCGAGGTCTGGGTGCTCGTCGCGTTCTTCACCGGGGCGTACGTGTACATGGCCCGGGTGATCGGCCCCCACGCGGTGCCCACGGGACAGCCACCGGTGACCAGACGCCATGTCGCGTGCTTCGCGGGGGCGATCGGCCTGTTCTGGTTCGCCGCAGACTGGCCGGTCCACGACATCGGGGAGAACTACCTCTACTCGGTGCACATGTTCCAGCACATGGTGTTCAGCTACTTCGTCCCGCCGCTCGCGCTGTTGTCGATCCCCACGTGGATGGCCCGCACGGTGATCGGCGATGGACGTGCGTACCGGGTGTTCCGCTTCCTCACGTCGCCGGTGATCGCCGGCGTGCTGTTCAACGTCGTGGTCATGGTGCTGCACATCCCGGGGATGGTGAACGCATCGACCGAGAACGGTCCGTTGCACTACACGCTGCACCTGCTCGTCGTCACGACGGCGTTGCTGATGTGGTGCCCGGTGATCGGCCCGCTCGAAGAACTGCGGATCAATCACCTGGGCAAGTGCATCTACCTGTTCCTGATGAGCGTGGTGCCCACGGTGCCGGCCGGATGGCTCACCTTCGCCGAGGGCACCGTCTACAAGCACTACAACACGCCGGTGCGGGTGTGGGGCCTCAGCCCCACCGAAGATCAGCAGATCGCCGGAGCGATGATGAAGATCGGCGGCGGCATGTTCCTCTGGTCGATCGTCGTGTACCTGTTCTTCAAGCGCTTCTCGCGCAGCTTCGAGCAGGAGAACACCTACGTGCGCGGCGGCCAGATCCCGGCTGCCGAGATCACCGGCCATGACGAGTCGACGCTCACCTACGCCGACGTCACGGCTGCGTTCGAGCGTCACGATCCGCCGTCGCCCACCAGTACACCGGCACCGAACGAGCGCTGACCCCTGCCACGCTTGGGTGCGCTCGCCGGCGGGACCGAGGTCACCGGTGACCGTCGAACCGGAACAGCCGTCGCGCCACGAGCGGTGTGATCACCGCCCAGCCGGCCAGCACGGCCCAACTGGTCCCAGGACGTGAACCTGCGTCGGCCAGCGTCTCACGCAGGACGTCGGCGAGTGCGCCCGACGGCAGCGCTCGGGCCACCGCCCGCATCGGCGACGGCAGCTCCTCGAACGGGATCACCATGCCACCGAGCAGGAGCAGCACGAGGTACAGGCCGTTCTGTGCGGCGAGGTTGATCTCGCCGCGGAGGCGGCCGGCCAGCGTGAGGCCGATGCCGGCGAAGGCGACGGTGCCGAGCACGACCGCGCCTGCCGCGGCCGCCCACTGCGGCGAGGGCGGGCTCCAACCGAGCGCGTACGCGACCGGCACCAGCACGGCGAACTGCACCAGCTCGACGGCGACGACGCCGACGATCTTGGCCGCGATCAGGTTGCCGCGACCGAGCGGCGTCGCGCCGAGCCGCTTCAGCACCTGATACATGCGTTCGAACCCGGTGCCGATGCCGAGGCTCACCATCGCCGTGCTCATCACCGCCAGGGCGAGCACACCCGGGGCGAGGAAGTCGACCGGATCGTCGGTGCCCGTCGGGAGCACGTCGACGAGGCTGAAGAACACCAGCAGCATCACCGGGATGCCGAGGGTGAGCAGCAACTGCTCGCCGTTGCGGCTCACGAGCTGCAGTTCGGTCCGGACCTGGCTGCCGAGGCGGCTCATCGAGCGCCGCCGGTCGTGTCGCCGGTCCCGTCGCCGGTCGCGTCGCCTGAAGCCGACGTCAACCGACGGAACACGTCCTCGAGCCGTTGCGCCCCGGCGCGGAGGTCGACCAACGGGTGGCCGTGTGTCCCGAGCCATCCGCTGAGTCGAGCGATGACCTGCGGATCGGATGCGACACGGACGAGGTACTCGCCCTCGCCGATCGACACCGCCGCCAGGCCGGTCTCGGTGACGAGCGACGTGAGGTCGAGCCCGGGCGAACTGCGGAAGCGGATCTCGTCGTACCCGTGCCGCAGCTCGTCGAGCGTTCCGTCGGCGATCAACTCGCCACGGTCGAAGATCACGACGCGGTCGGCGAGGCGTTCGGCCTCGTCCAGCTCGTGGGTGGCGAGGACGACGGCGCAGCCTCCGGCGGCGAGGTCGCGCACGATCGCCCGGATCGTGTCGCGGCCGAGCACGTCGACGCCTGAGGTCGGTTCGTCGAGGAACGCCACGTCGGGTCGCGCGGCCAGCGCGAGGGCGAGCGACAGACGCTGCTTCTCGCCGCCGCTCAGCCGTCGCCACGTGGCCGTCGCCCGGTCGGCGAGTCCCACGGCCTCGATCAGCTGGCCGGCATCGGCACCACGGTCGTACAGCGCGCAGTAGTGCCGGACGGTGTCGCGCACCCGTGCGCTCGGGTAGACACCGCCGTCCTGCAGCATCACGCCCATGCGCTCGCTCAGCCGCCGTTGGTCGTCGGCCGGGGAGAGCCCCAGCACCCGCACCGACCCCGAGGTCGGTCGGCGGTATCCCTCGCAGACCTCGATGGTGCTCGTCTTGCCCGCACCGTTCGGGCCGAGCACGGCCGTGATCTGGCCGTGATCGGCACGGAACGACACGTCGTTCACCGCGACGAGGTCGCCGTAGCGGACGGTGAGTCCATCGACCTCCACCGCCGCCCCGCCGGTTCCGGGAGAACCGCTCATCGGGCCGCTCCGTGATCCCCTGAGGAGGGGTCCACTCCGCTGCGCTCGACGCTCATGATCCGATCACGCCCTCACGATAGGTGCACCGCTGCCGACGGCACCGACTGACCTGACGACAGGCGCGGCGGGTGACTGCCGGGCGATCGTCAGACGAATCGTTTCCCCGACCTGCGGGGGTCGCCAAGTAGCCTGACGGTCCTGTGATCGACATCCGCCTGCTCCGCAACCAGCCCGACCTCGTGCGCACCGCGATGGCGCGGCGCGGCAGTCCGGAGCTCGTCGCACAGCTCGACGAGACGCTGGCGCTCGACGAGCGGGCGCGAGAGATCGTCGCTCGTCGCGACGCCATCCGCGCCCAGGTGAACGACCTGTCGAAGCAGGTCGGCGCGCTGCGCAAGGCGGGTGACGCCGCCCAGGCCGAGTCGATCCAGGCGCAGTCGCGGGCACTGGGCGACGAAGAGCGCACCCTCGCCGCCGAGTACGACGACGTGCAGGCCAAGGTCCGCGACCTGTTGCTGCGCATCCCCAACCTGCCGCACCCCGATGCGCCCGACGGGGCGAGCGACCACGACAACCCGATCGTGAAGGGCCCCTTCGGTCTGCTCGACGACTACCCCGAGCACCAGCGCGTCCCGCACTGGGAGACGGCAGCGGCGCTCGGCATCCTCGACAACGAACGGGCCACCAAGATCAGCGGTGCCATGTTCACGATGCAGCGCGGCCAGGGCGCCACGCTCGCCCGGGCGCTGTGCCAGTACGCGCTCGACATGAACGCCGACGCGTTCGAGGAGATCCGTCCGCCGTCGCTCGTCACGACCGCGACGCTCACTGCGACCGGACAGCTGCCGAAGTTCGCCGACGACGCGTACGCGATCGAGCGCGACGACCTGTGGGCGATCCCGACGGCCGAAGTGCCGCTCACGTCGCTGTACGGCGGCGAGGTGCTCGACGAGACCCAGCTGCCGGTGCGGATGATGGCCTACACCCCGTGCTACCGCCGCGAGGCCGGGTCGGCCGGCCGTGACACCCGCGGCATGCTGCGCGCCCACGAGTTCGACAAGGTCGAGATCCTCGCCGTCAGCACGCCGGCACAGGGAGCCGACCTCCTGGTCGAGCTGCGCGACCGGGCCGAGCGCCTCATCTCGGGTCTCGGTCTGCCGTACCGCATCATCGAGATCTGCACCGGCGACATGGGCCAGAGCCACCACCGCAGCTTCGACATCGAGGTGTACGCACCCGGGTGCGACAACTGGCTCGAGGTGAGCAGCGTCAGCTGGTTCCTCGACTACCAGGCCCGCCGCGCCGACATCCGCTTCCGCACCGCGGGCGAGAAGGGCACCCAGATCGCCAACACGCTCAACGGATCGGCGCTCGCTGTGCCACGCGTGTGGGCGGCGATCGTCGAGAACTACCGCCAGCCCGACGGCAGCGTGACGATCCCCGAGATCCTGCGCCCGTACATGCGTGGCGCCACCCAGATCCCGGCCGGCTGACCGCCATGACGCTCGCCTCGCGTCGCAAGGAGTACGAGACCGCGGGCCTCGACGTCGCCGATGTCGTCGCCGATCCGATGGCCCAGTGGGAGCAGTGGTTCCAGCAGGCGACCGATGCCGGCTGCGTCGAGCCCAATGCGTTCGCGCTCGGCACCGTCGACGACGACGGGTACCCGCAGTCGCGCTACCTGCTCGCTCGGGGTGCCGACGAGCGCGGCTTCTCGTTCTTCACCAACTACGACTCCGACAAGAGCCGCGAGCTGGCAGCGCA
>JBILUM010000189.1:0-5604 GCA_044370995.1 Ilumatobacteraceae bacterium
AACAGCTCACGTCGTCGACGGCGAGCGACGACGCGTTCGAGCAGGCCCGCGACCTCGTCGAGCAAGCCGCCGGCGTCCTCGACGCTCGCGGGCACGACCGCTCGTACTCGGGCGCCGAAGCGTCGCTGTCCGACCACCAGGACGCGATCTTCCTCGACTTCAGCCCGCTCGTCGGTGGCCTCAACCCGCTCGCACCACCGATCGTCATGCACGTGGACGAAGGCGACGTCGTCGGCGACGTCGTCTTCGGTTCGGCCTACGAAGGCCCACCAGGGTGCGTGCACGGCGGGTTCATCGCGGCCAGCTTCGACGAGGTGCTCGGCTTCGCCCAGTCGATGGGCGGCCAGCCGGGCATGACCGCTCGTCTGCAGATCAGCTACCGATCGCCCACCCCGCTGCACCGGCCGTTGCGGTTCGTCGGACGCATCGACCGGGTGGAGGGCCGCAAGATCCACACCTCGGCCACGCTGCACCACGGCGACACGCTGTGCGCCGAGGCCGAAGGGCTCTTCGTGTCGATGAAGCCCGAGGTGTTCGTCAGGCTGATGCAGGACCGCGCGCAGCGGACCGATCGAGCAGGCTGAGCAGCTTCGGCGCCAACCGTTCGGCGGCGCTCACCCCGAGACCCAGGCGCCGGGCCACGGCGGCGGCGTCGGCGGGCGGATCGGCGAGCAGCCCGCGCAACTGCTGATCGCTGCACACCGCCTGGGCCGACACGCCGGCGGCGCGAGCGATCCCGTCGCGCCAGGCGCGCAGGTCGTCGAGCGGGTCGACGGGCCGGGCCGGGCGCCGCAGCATCGCCGGCGGCGGTTGCGGCTGTTGATGGTCGATCGTCGCTTCGACCGCGGCGAGCCACGGGCTGGGCCCGGAGGGCTGGTCGCGGCGTTGCGCCGCCCACGTGATCACCAACTCGGTCCCCGCCCGTGTGAGCGCCACGTACAGCAGACGGGCCTCCTCGGTGCGCTGCAGCGCGGTGGACGACGAGGCGTGGGGGACCAGGCCGACCTCGACGCCCGTCACGACCACACCGTCCCACTCACGTCCCTTGGCGGCGTGGAAGGTGAGCAGTGCGACGGCGCCGTCGTCGTCGGGTTCCAGGTCGTCGAACGGCTGGCGCAACTCGACCCAGGTGCGGAACCCGCCGGGCTCGTTCGAGGTGAGGAAGCGATCGACCTCCTCGGCCACCCGGGCGCGGATCGGGTTCACCTCGTCGGAGGTCCACACCGATTCGGCCCATGCCGCGAGCTGCTCGCGATTGGGTGTGCGCGTGGCCTCCATGATCGTGCGGTCGAGGATGCTCGCCCCGACCGCACGTGCGGTCGGGATGCCGGCGCTCGCGAGCGCCCGGCCCAACGCGTCGAGCTGATCGTTCGTGCGGGCGAGCACGGCGACGTGCTTGAGTCCGTACCGCTGCACGAGGTCGCGCACGGCGGCGGCGACCCGTCGTGCTTCGTCGCGTTCGTCCGCCGTGCCCACGACCGAGATCGCCCGGGCGTCGTTGCGTCGCGACTCGGTGTCGTCGTCGATCGAGGCAGCGGTGAGCGCGGCCGACCCGGCCCGCACGATCTGCGGCGAGCAGCGGTAGTTCCCGGTGAGCGAGACCACCGTGACGCCGGGGTAGTGGCGTTCGACCTCGAGCAGGGTGGACGGGTCGGCGCCGTTCCAGCCGTAGATCGCCTGGCGATGATCGCCCACGAGGCAGATGTCGGGACGGCCACCCCTGATCTGCTCGAGCAGCGCGTGCTGCAGCGGGTTGAGGTCTTGCGCCTCGTCGACGAAGAGGTGCCGGAACCGCCACCGCACGACGTCGGCGAACGTGGGGTCGCGCCGCAACTGATCGAGCAGATCGGCGAGCAGGTCGTCGAAGTCGACGACGCCGCGTCGCTTCTTCAGCGCCACGTATCGTTCGTGCACCAGCTGGTAGTTGTCGCCCTGCAGGGCAGGCCGCCGCCGTGCCATGCGCGTGGCCGACGCGAAGTCGCGCGGCTCGACGAGCCGGGCGCGGGCCCAGTCGATGTCGGCCAACGCTGCGCCGGGCTCGCAGCGCACCTTCGTCTCGGTGAGCACCTCGCGGATGAGTCGACCCCGATCGTTGGCGACCACCGGCGCCGCCGCGCCGGCGGCCATCGCCCGGTCGCGCAGGATGCGCAGGGCGACGGCGTGGAACGTGCCCGTCTCGATCGGCTCGCGGATGTCGAGTCGGCGGAGTCGCCGGCGCAGCTCGCCTGCCGCGTCGCGGGTGAAGGTGAGCGCGAGGACGTGGCGTGCGTCGGCCGATCCGTCGAGCAGGCGCCGCGCGATGCGCCGGGTGAGCACCATCGTCTTGCCGGAACCGGCTGCGGCGACGACCGCCAGCGGCGACGCGTCGGTCGTGACGGCCACCCACTGTTCGCGGTCGAGGCCGCGCAGCACCGCCTCCATCTGCTTCGCCGACTGCTGCTCGGGGGTGAGCGCCTCGCCGGCCGGCATGTCCGCGTCCACCCCGTCACGATAGAGCTACGCTCCGCGCATGACGTTCTCCCAGAAGAACCTGAACCCCAACGAGACCATCGCGCTCGATATGCACCCACATTGGTGGTACTTCTCCGGTCCGGTCATGGCCCTGGTCGTGTCGATCATCGGGGGCACCTGGGCGCTCACGACCGACGGCGACGGCAACGTCGGCAAGGCGATGCGCGTCGTCTTCCTCGCGGCGCTCGTGATCACCGCGATCTGGGTGGTGGTCCGGTACCTGAAGTGGATGACCACGAACTTCGTGATCACGTCGCACCGGCTCATCTTCCGCACCGGCGTGGTGGCCAAGAAGGGCATCGAGATCCCGCTCGAGCGCGTCAACAACGTCAACTTCAACCAGAGCGTGTTCGAGCGGCTGCTCGGCGCCGGCGACCTCTTGATCGAGTCCGGCGGCGAGGACGGCCAGAGCCGGTTCTCCGACATCAAGCATCCCGACCAGGTGCAGCGCATGGTCCACTCGCAGATGGAGATCGCCGCCGAACGGCGTGGTGGCTACAGCCGATCGGCGGGCACTTCCAGCACCGCCAGCACCGCCGGCGTCGCCAGTGTCGCCGACGAGCTCGAACGTCTCGAGGGCATGCTGCAGCGCGGCACGCTGTCGCCGGAAGAGTTCGAGTCGCAGAAGCGCAAGCTGCTCGGCTGAGCGGCTCGCCGGCCGACCGATCGTTCGAGCGTTCGAACGCGATCGCACTACCTCCCGTGCGGGTGGTCAGCCTCGTCCCCTCCGTCACGGAGACGCTGCTCGCGTGGGGCCTTCCCGTCGCTGCCTGCACCCGATTCTGCGAGCAGCCCGACCTCGTCCACGTCGGCGGGACGAAGGATCCCGACCTCGACGCGATCGTCGGGCTCGAGCCGGACGTGGTGGTCATGGATCGTGAGGAGAACCGTCGCGACGACGCCGAGGCGTTGATGGCGGCGGGCGTGTCCGTGCACGTGACCCACGTGGTCGACATCGACGGTGTGGCACCGATGCTCGCCGACCTGGCCCGCGCCGTCGGGTTCGACCTGACGACTGCCCCACACCTCGCAGCTCCGATCGTCCCGCCGGCTGATCCGGAGTCGTGGGCGACGGCGGCGGTGCTCATCTGGCGGCGACCGTGGATGTGCACGGCCGGTGCGACCTACGGGTCGGCGCTGTTGCGGCGGATCGGTGTCGCGAACGTGCTCGAGGGAGCCGACACCACCTATCCCGAGGTGACCCTCGACGAGCTCGCCGCCCGCCGCCCGACCTTCGTCGTGCTCCCGTCGGAGCCCTACCCGTTCGCGCCGCGCCACGTCGCCGAGATCACCGGCGCCGTACCGGGGGCGGCGCCGCTGCTGGTCGACGGTCGCGATCTGTTCTGGTGTCAGGGCAGCAGGTCGCGCGCCGACCGGCTGACCCTGACGGTCAGGGGTGGCCTGCGTGGGCCGCGCTCGCCCGGGTGACGAGCACCTGGGCCTCGCGGGTCGCCAGGCAGCGATCGGGATGCGAGTGGTGCGAGGTGAGCACGAACAGGTGCCGGCCGTCGGGGCCGCCCAACATGCACGCGTAGGCGTTGCGGCCAGTGTCGAGCACCTCGAGCACCTGGCCGCCCTCCGCGACGCGCAGGCATTCCGGTGCCGCTGCGTTGGCGACCCAGATGCAGCCGTCGGCGTCGAGGCAGATACCGTCGGGCACGCGGCGGCCGAGGTCGGCCCACAGCCGACGATTGCTGAGGGAGCCGTCGGCGGCCCGGTCGAACGCAGTGAGGCGACGGCCCATCGACTCTGCGACGATCAGCGTGGCGCCATCGGGCGTGATCACCGTGCCGTTCGGGAACATGAGGTCGTCGGCGGCGACGCTCACCGAGCCGTCGGGTTGCACGAGCGCCATGGCCGCCGGTGCCGCCGTCGAGTAGTCGCCCGCCGTCTCGGCCGCGTGGAGGTCGAAGCCGAAGTTGCCCACGTAGGCGCGGCCCTCGGCGTCGACCACCATGTCGTTGCAGTGCCACGTCGCGATGCCGCTCAGGTCGGCGTGGACGACGAGCCGGTCGTGGTCGAGGCGCAGCACCTGGCGTTCGCGCATCAGCACCACCAGCAGATCGCCGCTCGGCAACCACCCGAGCCCGCTCGGCTGGCCGGGGAGATCGACCTTCACCTGCACCTGGCCGTCGAGGTCGACCGTCTTCACGGCGTGGTCGTACATGTCGCTGAACCACAGCTTGCCGCTGTGCCAGCGCGGGCCCTCGCCGAAGCGGAGCCCGTCCGCGAGCACCTCGAGGCCGGTCACGAGCTGCCGCCGCGTGCGGGGCCGTCGATGCCGTCCGGGTCGATCAGCGCAGCGCCGTCGACGGCGGTGACCTTCCACCCGTCGGTGAGCGCGCCCGGGCGGGTGAGCGCCACGATGCAGCCGCCGAAGCCGCCGCCGGTCATGCGCACGCCGTAGACGCCCGGCAGCGAGGCGACCTGGGCGACGGCCGCGTCCATCTGCGGTGTCGAGGTGTCGTACAGGTCGCGCAGGCTCGCATGGCTGGCGAGCATGAGGTCTCCTGCGCCCTCGAGGTCGTCCGCCCGGAGCGCGTCGGCGAAGTCGCGCACGCGCTGGTTCTCGGCCACGACGTGCATGGCGCGCTTGCGCACGATGGGATCATCGATCGACGACGCGACGGCCGAACTCGCTTCGCGCAGCGGGCCGATGAGCGCCTCGGCCGCCGCGCACTCGGCGACGCGGTCGGCGTACGCCGACCCGACGAGGGTGCGATGGGCGATGAACTGCACGACGACGTCGACGTCGGCAGGCACCGGGACAGGTGTGATCGTCAGTGCGCCGCAGTCCATCAGCAGGGCGTGGCCGGCCACGCCACCGGCGATGCTGAACTGGTCCATGATCCCGGTCGGCACGCCGCTCGCACGGTTCTCGGCGCGCTGGGTGAGTTGAGCGAGTTCCACCACGCTGCCGTCGAAACCGAGCGCGAGCGCGACGGCCACCTCGAGTGCGTGGCTGCTCGACATGCCGCCGCCGATCGGGATGGTGGTCGTGACGTGCCCGCGGAGACCCGTGGCCGGCGACATCTCCGACACGACACCGGCGACGTACCTGCCCCACGCAGGCGTGACCGTCGTCGGGTCGTC
>JBILUM010000190.1:0-5600 GCA_044370995.1 Ilumatobacteraceae bacterium
GGCCTTGCCGTCCTCCTCGCTGGAGACGTCGCACTTCACGAACAGGCCACCGATCTCGTTGGCGACGGCGGTGCCCTTGTCCTCCTGGAGGTCGGCGATCACGACGCGCGAGCCGAGTGCGGCCAGCTGGCGGGCGGCGGCTTCGCCGATGCCCGAGGCGCCACCGGTGACGATGGCGGAGGATCCGGTGAGGTCGAGACGAGGCATCCGGGTCAGCCGATCCGCTCGATGATGGTCGCGTTGGCCATGCCGCCGCCCTCGCACATCACCTGCAGGCCGTAGCGGCCGCCGGTGCGCTCGAGTTCGTTCAGCAGGGTGGCCATGAGCTTGGTGCCCGAGCAGCCGAGCGGGTGACCGAGGGCGATCGCGCCACCGTTGACGTTCACCTTCGACATGTCGGCATCGAACTCCTTCTGCCACGCGAGCACGACCGAGGCGAAGGCCTCGTTGATCTCGACGAGGTCGATGTCGGCCATGGTGAGGCCGCTCTTCTCGAGGATCTTGCGGGTCGCGGGGATCGGGCCCTTCAGCATCGTGACCGGGTCGGTGCCGGCGACGGCGAAGCTGTGGAAGCGGGCGCGGGGCGTGAGGCCCAGCTCGGCTGCCTTGGTGGCGCTCATGATGAGCACGGCCGAGGCGCCGTCGGAGATCTGCGACGAGTTGCCGGCGGTGATCTTGCCGTCGGGCTTGAACGCGGGCTTGAGGTTGGCGAGGGTCTCGGCGGTGGTGCCCTCGCGGATGCCCTCGTCCTTGGTGAGCAGCTCGGTCACACCGTCGACGGTGTACGGCACCGGGACGATCTCGCGCTCGAAGCGACCCTCGGCGGTGGCCTGGGCGGCGCGCTGCTGGCTGAGCGCACCGAACGCGTCGAGGTCTTCGCGGCTGAGGCCGTACTCGTCGGCGATCAGGTCGGCGCCGATGCCCTGCGGCGGCAGGCCGGTCTCGGCGTAGCGGTCGAGCTGCTCTTTCGGGAACGGGAAGCCCATGTCCTTCACGACCGAGGCGCCCATCGGGGTGCGGGTCATGATCTCGACGCCGGCGGCGATGACGACGTCGTACGCGCCGGCCATGACGCCCTGGGCGGCGAAGTGCATCGACTGCTGGCTCGATCCGCACTGGCGGTCGACCGTGGTGGCGGGCACGCTCTCGGGCCAGCCGGCGGCCAGCACCGCGTTGCGGCCGATGTTGAGCGACTGCTCACCGACCTGCATGACGCAGCCCATGATCACGTCGTCGACGATCTCGGGGTCGAGGCTGTTGCGCTCCTCGAGCGCCTTGAGCACGTGGGCGGCGAGGGCGGCGGGGTGCCAGTCCTTGAGCTTGCCATTGCGCTTGCCGCCCGCGGTGCGGACGGCGTCGATGATGACTGCATCTTCCATTGGGTGTGTGTCTCCTGTGTCGAGATCTCTGAATGAGGTCGGTTGATCTGGGTTGAACCGGTGAGGGTGGGTTGGTGGGGTGGGTCGGTGATCGGGGGGTCAGGTGTCCGGCTGCATGGCGCGGCGAAGGTTGGCCTGGAGTTGCTGGGTGACGGCGGCGAGCGCGTGGCGCTCCTCGCGGGAGATGCCCGTGCGCAGCTCGGTGCGCAGCGCCTCGTCGATCGAGGTGATCCGCTCGATGAGCGCGCGGCCGCCCGCGGTGAGCTGGATCTGCCACACCCGCCGGTCGTCGGAATCGGGTCGGCGTTCGAGCAGCCCGCGTTCCTGCAACCGGTCGAGGGTCGATCCGGTCGCCGCCCGGCCCTGGCCGAGGTGGTCGGCGATCTTGGTCTGGGTGACCGGACCGAACTCGGCCACGTACATGAGGATGCTGGCCTGGGTGAGGTTGAGATCGAGCGTGGCGAAGCGGGCGTCGTAGGCCTCGCGGATGAGTCGCGCGGTGGCCATCAACGTCGTCTCGACGCGTTGCCACGGCGGCGCGTCGAGTTCGTGCGTGCCCCCCTCGGCCCGTCCAGACTGCATGGCGCCATACAATATGGCGCAGACAGGTCGATCGGCGAATCGGGTCCGGCGCCGGTCAGCGCCGACCAGCGCTGGTCAACGCCGGTCGGGTTCGATCGCGATCGCCCACCGCGAGCTGTCGTGCACCCAGGGGGCGCCAGCGGCCACAATGGCGCCGTGCCCAGCCGACCACGACCTGCTGCCCCCGCGTCCCGGGGCCGGACCCCGTCGATGGTGCGCCGGCACGCGTCGGGCATCGCCCTCGGCGCGGTCCTCGCGGTGTCGGCGATCGCCGCGGTGCTGCTCCACCGCAACGGGCACACCCAGGGCGACGACTTCGCCCTCTATCTCCGCCAGGCGCGCAGCATCTTCGACGGCGACATCGGCGACGTGATCACCGACAACCGGTTCACGGTCACGAACTCGGCGAGCGGGTTCAGCCCGTTCGTGTACCCGTGGGGCTGGCCGCTGCTGTTGTCGCCGTTCGTCAAGTTGTTCGGCTACGACTACGACAAGCTCAAGCTGCTCGAGGTGGCGGCGTTCTGCGGGTGGATGGTGCTCGTCCACGGGGTCGTGCGGCGCCGGCTCACACGCGGTGTGGCGCTCGCGATCACCGCCGTCGTCGCGACCGCACCCGCCCTGCTCGCCCACACCGACCAGCTGTTGTCGGAGTACCCGCACGCCGCGGCGGTCGGGGTGTTCATCTGGTGGATGGACCGCATGCGTTCGCAGGGGCGCCTCGTCGACGCGTCGCTCCGTCACCTGTGGATCCTCGGTGCGCTCGTCACGCTCACGTTCAGCTTCCGCCGCGAGACCATCGTCTTCGTCGGCGTCATCGGTGCCGTCCAGCTCGCCGAACTGTTGCACGATGCCCGGGTCGGCCGATCGTCGACGGCGGTGCTCGATCGGTTGCCGTGGCGGCAGCTGATCACCCCGTACGCCTCGGTCGTGCTCACGGTCGCTGGGTTCCAGCTGCTCCTGCCGTCGATGCTGTTCCCCGACAACGGCAACGGCAGCGGCTTCGTCGACGACCGGATCGGGGACTACACGGGCTGGCTGAGCCGTCATCTCGGGCTCGGGTGGCACCCCGCCGTCGGTGCGGTCGTGCTCGTGCTGATGCTGATCGGCATGGTGCTGGCGGTCCGTGCCCGACCGGGCCTCGACGGGCATCTCGCGCTCATCACGCTGGCGACCATGTTCGCGTCGAGCACGCACTTCCGGATGGTCGACCGCTACTACTTCCAGGTGCTGCCGTGGGTGCTCTACTTCGCGACCGTCGCCGTCGGCACCGCAGCGCATCTCCTGATCACCCTCGTCTCCGGCCGCCGCGACCGACGCGACGCTCGCGATCGCCGCGCCGAGCGCGGCATCGGGGTCGCGTGGACGACGCTCACCGTGCTACCGCTGGTGTTCGTCATCGCCGTGCACGCCGCCGTGCTGCCCGGCGACATCCGCGACGCGCGTCGGTTCGACGACGCCGGCCGGGTGCAGATCGGACCTGCGCACCCCGACTTCGCCCCGATCTACGAGGCCGTGAAGAAGTACACGCGACCGACCGACGTGGTCGCCTTCTTCCGAGCGCGCACCATGACGCTGCTCACCGACCGGTCGACGGTGCAGACGTCGCGCATCGAGCGGATCATCTCCACCTCGGACGTCTTCGCCCAACGTCGCAACTCCGACTACGTCCAGCCGAAGTTCACGGTGACCGAGGGGGAGCGGCTGGGGCTCGAGGTCGTGTGGTCCGACGACACGTGGGTGCTGTGGCGGATCCCGCCGGAGGTGCGCGAGCGGCAGAACGCGACGATGGCAGCTGCGGCGCGCGGCGAACTGCCCGTCACCGACCCAGCCACCGACCCCGCCACCGACCCCGCCCCCGACCCCGCCCCCGGCGGTGCCACCGTCAGCACCGTGAGCGGTGGATAGCTTGGTCGCCGTGACCGGCCCCGACCAGCAGCCCACTCCGCCTCCCGCCGACCCCGGCGCCGCGCCCTCGACGGCGGCGGTCGTCGATCCGTCGAGCGAGGCAGGTCTCGCGCGGCTCGCCAGTGGAGTCGACAGCAGCTGCGACGTGAGCGTCGTGCTGCCGGTGTACAACGAGCGCGGGCACCTGCGCACCGAGATCGATCGGGTGCGTGCCGCGCTCGACGCGTCGGCGTACACCTACGAGATCATCGTCATCGACGACGGCTCCGACGACGGGTCCGAGGTCGACCTGCCGCTGATCGAGGGCATCCGCCTCATCCGCCACAGTCACAACCGTGGATCGGGTGCGGCCCGCCGAACCGGCACGACGGCCGCCCGCGGCCGGGTGGTGGTGTGGACCGACGTCGACATGACCTACCCGAACGACCGGATCCCCGAGCTCGTCGACGCGATGCAGGGCTACGACCATGTCGTCGGTGCCCGTCGCACCGAAGAGGGCACGCTGCGCATGTTCCGCGTGCCGGCGAAGTGGTTCATCCGCAAGCTCGCCTGCTACCTCTCGGGCACCGACATCCCCGACCTCAACTCGGGCCTGCGCGCGTTCCGGCGCGACGTGGCGATGCAGTACGTGCACCACCTGCCCAAGGGCTTCAGCTGCGTCACCACGCTCACGATGTCGTTCCTGTCGAACGGCTACAGCGTGCGCTACGTGCCGATCGACTACTTCCCGCGTGCGGGCCGTTCGAAGTTCCACTGGTGGAAGGACACGCGCCGATACCTCCTGCAGGTCGTGCGCATGTCGTTGTCGTACGAGCCGCTGAAGATCTTCCTGCCGTTCGGCGTCGGCCTGTTCGGCCTCGGTCTGGTGAAGCTCGGCTACGACTGGGTCGACAAGGACTTCCGGCTCGCGGCGAACACGCTGCTGATCCTGCTCGGATCGCTGCAGGCGATCACCGTCGGGTTGCTCGCCGACCTCGTCGTGCGTTCCACCAAGCCGGCCTCGCAGGTGCCGCCGGCGTGAGCGCCGACCAGGCAGGTACGGGCACTGCCGGCGCGACCCCCACGGGCAACACGTACGACAAGTACGGCAGCACCAACCCGATCGAGCAGAAGATGATGGCCGGCTTCATGGCCTCGCTCGACGGCATGCTCGACGGGCTCGCGCCGCAGCGGATCCTCGAGATCGGTGTCGGCGAGGGTCATGTGATGACCCGGGTGCGCGAGCGATTCCCCGCCGCCGCGCTCGTCGGCCTCGACCTGCCCGACGCCGAGCTCGCCGGTCACTGGCGCAGCGAGGGGCTGCCGTGCATGTTTGGCGACGCCACCCGGCTGCCCTTCGCCGACGGCATCTTCGACCTGGTGATGGCGATCGAGGTGCTCGAGCACGTGCCCGGTCCCGATGCGGCGCTGCGCGAGCTGGGCCGTGTATGCGCGGCCGGCGGCACGCTCGTGGCGTCGGTGCCGTTCGAACCCATCTGGCGTGCGGGCAACATGGCGCGCCGCCGGTACCTGCGCGACTGGGGGAACACGCCGGGCCACGTCAACCACTGGACGCGCTGGGGTTTCTCGCGCTTCGTCAGCAGCCGGTTCACCGTCGACGACGTCGCCAGCCCACTGCCGTGGACCATGGTGCGGGCGACCCGCTGACGAGCCCGATGATGCCGACGATGCCGGAGGTGCTGTGCGTGCACGCGGCGACCGACGTCCACGCGCAGCACGAGCGGTTCGAGCGCG
>JBILUM010000191.1:0-5590 GCA_044370995.1 Ilumatobacteraceae bacterium
ATCGAACCGCTACCAAAGATCCTCACGTTCAGTCGAAGTTCGGGCGTCGCTTCTCGATGAAGGCGCGCATGCCCTCACGTTGATCCGGCGAGTTCGAGCAGGCGCGCACCGCCTCGCGTTCGCAGTCGAGCGCTTCGTCGAGTGTCTGGGTGACGGCCGCGGCCGCGGTGCGGAGAACACCGGCCACAGCGGTCGCAGGCTGCCTGGCCATCTCGGCCGCCAGCTCCATGGCCCGTGCCTTCAGGGCGGCGAGCGGCACGACCTCGTTCACCAGCCCCAGCCGGTAGGCCTCGGGGCCGTCGATCTTGCGGGCCCGCAGGATCATGTCGAGCGCGGCGCTCTGGCCGATCGTGCGGGTGAGTCGCACCGTGCCGCCCCAGGCGGGCACGGTGCCGAGGTCGAGTTCGGGCAGGCCGATGCGCGCCCCCTCCGCCGCCGCGAGCCGGAAGTGGCAGGCGAGCGGCAGTTCGAGCCCACCGCCGAGGCAGTAACCGAACAGCGTGGCGATGACAGGCTTCGGCAGTGTCTCGATGCGGTGCAGGACGCGGCGGCGTTGGTCGAGTACCGCTTCGAAACCACCCCTCGATGCAGCTTGCGAGGTGAGTTCCTTCAGATCCATGCCCACGCTGAAGTTGGTGTCGCCGGCCGCCGTGACCACCACCGCCCGGATCTCCGAGTCGGTCTCGATCCGATCGAGGAGTACCTCCCACTCGTCGATGTACGCGAGCGACATGCGGTTGATCGGCGGGTCGTTGCCCTCGACCACCAGGACCCGGTCGACCTCGGTGATGTTCAGCGCGCTCATCGGAACGGGCTCCGCACCTCGACCGAGTGAGGCTCGATCTCGATCGTCACCCGCTCGCTCCTGATCTTGAGCCCGTACGGCGAGCCGAGGTAGTGCTGGGACAGTTCGTCGATGTGGTCGCGGCCCGCCTGGCCGGCGGTGAACGAGGTCGCGCGGCCGCGGATCTCGACGTACGAGTACGGGTTCTTCGGGTGCACGACCACGAGCGAGCAACGCGGATCGCGCTGCAGGTTTCGGTACTTCACCCGATCGACCTGGGTGTTGATCCGCACCGTCGAGTCGGTGATGTCGAACCACATCACGTGGCTCTGGAAATCGCCGCTCGACATCGCGGTGGTGAGCACCGCCACCGCCTTTTCGGTGATCATCTCGTGGAGTTCGGCGGGGAACTGCATGGCTGTCTCCTTCTGTTGGTTCGGTGCCGGCGGGTCGGGGTGACGGTGGGGTCAGAGCGCCCAGCCGCCGGCCTATGGGAAGAACTGACCGGTCGCGAAACGGCTCGTGCCGTCGAGGAAGGTGGCGCAGAACGAGGCGACTTCGTCCATGCTCCCGAGCCGCTTCATCGGCACCATCGCCTCGACGCGGGCACGGTCCTCCGGGGACTCGATCCGGTTGCCACGAACGAACTCGGGCAAGTCCATGAAGTTGGTGCCGACGACGTTCACCTGTACGCCGATGGCCGGCGCTCGACGATCACCACCGTGGCCCCGGCGGCTTCCAGGTCGTCGCGAAGGCCCGGCGCCGGATCGGCGAGCACGAGATCGAAGCCCCGCGCGGCGAGCACGCGCGACAGTGCCGGCCCGACGTAGCCGCCCGCCGGCGCGACGAGTGCGACACGGCGGGTCATCGGACGAGTTCGCTGGAGTCGGGGATGACTGTCATCGCGCTCACGTGACCGGCACGAACGGTTCGTTCGCCTCGTCGAGGCCGAGGCGCCGGCGCGAGCTGTGGCCCTTCGCTGCGATCGGGGAGAAGCCGACTGCACGTGCGAGCAGCGTCGGCGGCATGTCGACGTAGATCGCCTCGTACTGGTCGGCCTTCACCAGGAAGGTCTCGTGGTAGATGCCGATGTCACCGGACTTGGCGACCGTGCGGTTGAACCGGCGCCAGGGCTCGAGGTGGGGCAGGGTCTCGTCGCGGGCGAATCGTTCGAGGTGTTCGTAGCTGCGCCAGTACTGGACCGAGAGGATCGTCCTGCCGAGTCGGTTCTCGGCGCCGAGACAACCGAGCTCGGGGTGCCGGGCGAGCTCGCGCTGCATGTGCCGGAAGGCCTTGACGATGGGGATCACCCGATCCAGACGCCAGAACCGGTTCGCGCGTGCCCCGATGAGGAAGACCACGAAGTCCCCCTCGATCGTGGCGCTGTGGCGGCCACTCACGATCGCCCTCGACGAGTTCCCCATGTCGAACCTCCCACCCCTCCGTGACGGCCATCTCCGTCGTCGCCGGTGGCCGCACGGGCCACCATCTCCAGCGCGAGACCGGCCCGGGATCCAACCCAGGGTCTCGACGTTTTGTAGCGTACGCTATACAATGGCGGGATGCAACCAGATCTCGCCCCCGCGATGCCCACCGCGCCCTACGAGCGCATCGGCCGGATCTCGCGCCTCATGGCCCTCGTCACCCTGGCCGGCGTGCCCGAGTGGCGGCGCGTCCGGCGGGCCCAGGCCGCAGTCACCCCCGTCGATGGCCCGCAGGTGTTCACCGCGGTCTCCCCGACCTACCGCACCATCGCCGGGCGGACGATCCGCATCGCCGATGCCGGCGACCCGGCCAAGCCCACGGTGGTGTTCCTCAGCCCGTTCCCGCTGACGCTCCTCACGTTCGAGCCGGTCTGGCGCCTGCTCGCCGACGACGTGCACCTCGTCGGCTACGACGTACCCGGCCTCGGCAAGAGCCCCGGCGGGCCGGAGGTCATGACCTACGAGTTCGCCGCACGACACCTGCTCGGCCTGCTCGACGAGCTCGACCTGCGCGACGTGCACGTCGTGGGCCACGACATCCCCTCGGCGATCGTGCTGCGCGCGGCGGCGATCGACCGCTCGCGGATCGCGAGCCTCGTGATCGGCGACGGCCCCGGGATCGACATCGACGCGACCAGGCTGCGGCTGAACGGGTCGCTGGTCCACCGGCTGCTCACCTGGGGTACCCCGTACCGTACGTTCGTCGGATGGGCCGGCGCTCCCGTGGTGCTGTGGGTCATCAAGCGGCTGGCGTTCGTGCGCGCCCAGATCAGCGAGGCTGAGCTCGCGGATCAGATCGAGGGGTACCGGGGCCGCCGGCTCAGGTCGATGATGGCGTGGTTCGCAGGCGGCCGTGAGGCGGTGCGCACCCAGGTGGACCCTGCGCTCGAGGGCCTCGACCTCCCCGTGCACGTGGTGTGGGGCGCCGACGACGTGATCGTGCTCGAGGAGATGGGGCGAGAGCTCGACCGCCGCTTGCCCCGGTCGCGCTTCACCAGCATCACCCGAGCCGGGCACGCCCCGTGGGCGGACCAGCCCGAGATCTACGCCGATCTCGTACGCTCCTGGGTCGCTGGTGCTCACGGTCAGGTGACTCCGACGGGCTGAGCGCGAGGAGGCTCGAGATGGCACGGCCGCGAACGTTCGACACCGACAGCGTGCTGTCGTCGGTGATGACGCTGTTCTGGCAGCAGGGCTACGAGGCCACCTCGATCAGGGATCTCGAGCGGGTGAGCGGGCTCACTGCGCCGAGCCTCTACGGCGCGTTCGGCAACAAGGAGGCGCTCTTCACCGCCGCCCTGCAGCGCTACGTCGACACCGTCATCGTCCCGGCGATCGAGGCCGCCACAGCGCTCGGCCTCCCCGGGCTCCGCGCGATGTTCACCTCGATCGCTGACAAGGACCCGGCACTGCCCCGTGGGTGCCTGCTCGCCGTCACCTCGTGCGAGGCCGCCGAACTCGGTGAACCCCCGCTCGAGGTCCTGGAGGTCGGGTTGGGTCACCTCCGCACGGCGCTGCGCAACGGCTTGGCCTTCGGGATCGCCGCGGGCCTGCTCGACCCGACGATCGACCCGTCGGCCACCGCCGACGCGCTGGTGGCACTCCACCAGGGCATCCAGGTCCTGTACCGCTCGTCGCCCGACCACGTCGATGTCCGGGCCATCGCCGGGACGGTGCTCGACCGACTCCTGCCACCCCCGCCCGGCCCGGCGGCGGAGGTGCCGGCCCGACCGCCCATGTGACAAGGTTCGTGGTCGGATATGTCGACGAGCTACCACCACGGGAACCTCCCCGCCGTCCTCCGTGAGCACGCGGCGGCACTCCTCGCGGAGCAGGGTCTTGCAACCTTCAGCTTGCGCGAGGTGGCGCGGCGCGCCGGCGTCTCCCACGCTGCTCCTGCCCATCACTTCGGCAGCGTCGGCGGCTTGCTGACAGCCGTCGCCGCCGAGGGCTTCCGCCTCCTCGCGGCTGCGTGCACCGACGCCCTCGACGCCGCCGGACCGGACCCTGACACCCGCTTCTCGGCGATCGGCCACGCCTACGTCTCGCTCTGGAAGACTCACCCGGGTCACTGCCAGGTGATGTTCCGGTACGACGTGATCGATTTCGAGGAACCCGAGTTGCGCAACCGCTCGACCGAGGCGTTCACCATCCTCGAGGCGACGACGAGAGCGGTCAGCGAGGACATCGACGACAGAACGGCGCATCGGTCCGCGCTGCTCTGGTGGTCGACGGTGCACGGGCTCACGCAACTGGAGACGAGCTTCGCGACCGTCAGCACCGAGCTCGCAGGTCAGCCCGAGCCTGCGACCACCGACGAGTTGGTGGAGGAGTTCGCGGCAATGGTCCTCCACGGCATCGGCCAGCGACGCCGGTCTCGGCAGCGGCGAGATCCGTGACATAGGCGCCGATGGAGAACCCCTCCGGCGACAGACCGTGCGACCGACGCGTGGTGTGGATCAGGTCGATGGCGGCCCGGAGCCGGTCGATGTCGGCGCCGAGGGGTCGTTCAGTGCCCACAGCTCGGGCAGCCCGGTGGTCACAGCTTCGGGTCGGCGACGAAGTTTCCGTGGAAGCCGAAGGGGACGCGCTGGGGCAGGTGGACACGGCCGACCTCCGGGCCGAGGAAGTCAGCTGCATCCACGATCACCAGATCGGATGCGTCCCGAGCCGGGTCGTAGCTGAGCGACAGCAACCATCCGTCGTCTTCGTCGGTCGCCCCCTCCTTCGCAACGAACACCGCCTCGCTCGCCTGCTGGCCGGCGCCGAGCGAACGGACCTGGGTCGAGCCGGTCTCGCAGTCGATCTTCACCAGGCCGGCCAGGTCGAACACATTGTTGACCGTCTCGACACCGAAGCCGAAGCGGTGGCGCTTCGTCGCGACCGCAGGGTTGTGCCGTGGGAACTCCATCAGCTGCTCGGAGATCACCTCGGAGGTGAACCTGCCGGTGTCGAGATGGAACGTCCACCGCGTGAGACGTCCGTCGGCCTCGCTCGGCCCGAGGATGTCGTGCACGAACATCCGGCTGTGCACCACGGTGTCGATGACGACGGTGTGGTCGTCGAGGTCGAACGCGTTGAGCGGGTGGTACGTGTAGCACGGGTCGATCTCGAACCACCTGATCGCCCGAGCGTCGTCGGCATCGCGGGGCAGCAGCCCGACGCGGGCCTGGTAGTCGTCGCTCCAGCGGAACGGGAACCGCCCGGCGAACGCGAGATCGAAGTCGACGAGCACCGGGAGGTCGAAGACCGCGACCACGCTCGGGGTCAGGGCGGTGTCGTGCAGCATCGTCATCCCCGGCAAGGGGATGTCGACGGTCTT
>JBILUM010000192.1:0-5581 GCA_044370995.1 Ilumatobacteraceae bacterium
ACGGTGAGGTCGGAGTTGATGTAGAGGTACTGCTCGTACGGCAGCGATCCGGAGACGCCGTTGCCGAAGTCGGCCGCAGCCGCGACCCGCTGCACGCCCGACGGCTCCTCGCCGGCGACCACCGGGTGGAGCAGCCGGATCCAGACCCCGACGGGCCCCGGATCGGCCCACGAGCCCTCCACGAACCGGTGCTCCGCGCCATGGGTGTGGAAGGCGACCCGGTCGCCGACGGCCCAGGCGACACGTTCGCGAACTCCCGACGACACGGTCGGGAGCGGGTCGTCGGCCGCCCGGTTCGCCCCGTCGGGCAACGACACCTCCTCGTGACGGATCCGCAGCGCCCGCACGCGCGCCACCTCGGTGTCGCCGTCGCGCAGCACGGCCGCCGCCAACGACACCTTGCGGCCGGGCCGCTCCACCTCGACCGACAACGTCAACGGCCGCAGCACGGGCACGGGCCGGGTGAGCTCGATCGTGAGGCGCGCCACCTGCCATCCGGGCGCGGAGCGCTCGTCGGCCTGCTCGACAGCCCGAGCGAGCAGCGCCGACACGGGACCACCGTGGCAATGGCGTTCGTCCCACGGACCCCGGCTCAGTTCGGTGGCCACGTACCGGTCGCCGTCGCGGTCGAAGAGTGCCGTGCTGGACATGCGCCGACCCTACCGACCGCCCCGATCGCCCTGTTGGAGCGGACCAACGCTGTCACACCCTCTTGCGAGGATGGGGGTGTGAACGTCGGGGCGGACACGCACGAGCATCTCGAGGAGGTCCTTCGCGGCATCGATGTCGCGGTGTTGTTGCGTCATGTCACCGACCGGCTGCTCGAGCACGGCGCCGAAGCTGCTGACGGTCTCGACGACGTCGCGCTGCACGAGACGGTGGTGGTCGTGCATCGAGAGCGGTCACGGCTCGGGGTGGCGTTCGCGGAGCTGCTGGCCGAGTGGGACACGCGACGAATCTGGGAGTCCGACGGATCCCGCAGCCCCGCCCACCGGCTCGCCCGGGAGACCCGATCATCGGTCGGTGCTGCACGCGACGATCTGCGTCGGGCCCGTCGGGTGCGGCACCTGCCGCTGGTGCGTGACGCGGTCGCGGCCGGCGCTCTGTCGCTCGATCACTTGGATCTGATCGGTCACGTCAACACACCCGAACGACGCCATCTGTTCGCCCGCGACGAAGCACTCCTGGTCCGCAAGTGCAGCGAACTCTCCTACGCCGACGGTGCTCGGCTCGTGCGCTACTGGGCCGGCCACGCCGACGAACAGCTCACCGACGAACGAAACGCCGCCCGACCCGCCGACGATGCATCCGACGATGCTTCGGCCGCGCCGGATGATGCGAACGCACCACCCGCCGACGAGTACGAAGCGCATGCGCCGACCACCGAGTCACGACTGCACGCCTCGCGCACCCTCGACGAGGCACTCATCATCGACGGCACCCTGGACGCGATCGACGGGACCATCGTCGAGAACGAGCTGAACCGGCTCGCCGACGAGATCCGCCTCACCGACCGTGCAGCCGGCATCGACCGCTCACCCGCACAACGACGTGCCGCAGCCCTCGTCGAGATGGCCCGCCGCTCCGCCACCGCACCTGAACACGGCCGCCGCCCGCGACCGCTGTTCACCGTGCTCGTCGGCGAACGCACCCTCGACCGACTCTGCGAACTCAGCAACGGCATCGTCGTCACCCCCGCCGCACTCCTCCCCCACCTCACCGAGGCAGAGATCGAATCCGTCCTCTTCGACGGACCCAGCACCGTCATCGCCGTCTCCTCACGCCGCACCTTCACCGGAGCCGTCCGCCGAGCCGTCCAAGTCCGCGACCGACGCTGCCGACACCGATCCGACTGCGACATCCCCGCCGACGACTGCGACATCGACCACATCATCCCGGCCGCGAAGGGCGGGCCGACCAGCCAGTTCAACGGCCGACTCGAATGCAAGGTCCACAATCGCATCCACCACCTGCACGACCACGACACCGAACCAGCCCCCGAACGCCACCTCGACCGCCTCGACGAACTCCGCGCCAAGATCCGCTGGCGCTGCCGCAACGACCCCTGGTACCTCGAACTCGACCTCGACGACGCTGACGCCTGACGGCCCGACGACGCCCGCCAAGAGCCCTGTCACACCCCGTCCTTAGGGTCGACCCTGCTTCCCCCGAGCCGAACGCCGCCGTGCACCTGCGCGGCCGGTCTTCTCACGGAGGTCGCCATGTCCCGTCACCCTGCCCCCATCGCTCGCGTGCCCCGAGCCAACGTCGATCCGATCGCCACCGGCACCGACGCCCTCGCGCTCGTGTCGCTCGCGATCACCCATCCGCTGCAGCACGAGACGGTCGTGATCGTGCTCGATGAGCAGCGCCTCGGCAGCATCATCACCGTGGTCTCCGGCACCCAACACGTCGACGTGTGCACGGTCATCGAACGGTTCTGCATCGCGGCGCTCGAGACCTGCACCGACGCCGGCGCCACCCCCGCCGCGCTGGTGGTCGCCACGGTTCGGCCCACGGGTGCCACGCGGCCCGGCGACGTCGATCGGTGGCTCGAGGCCAGCTCGCTCGCAGAGACGTTCGGGCTCGAACTGCTCGAGTGGTTCGTGATCGGCCCCGCGGGCCCGGAATGCCCCCGCGACCTCATCGGTGAACCCGAGCGGTGGTGACCCTCCGGTCAGTGCGCGGCGCGACGCTGTGCCGGGCTCAGGCGCAGGCCGGCGGCGCGCAGACGGCGCAACAGTTCACGGCTCGGCGTCGGCACCGCGCCCGCTGTCACCATCTGCTCGTAGTACTCCTCGGGCACGTCGTAGTGGTCGCCGTGGAAGCCCCGGCGCGGAATGCCCACGCGCTCGGCGAAGTCATGCAGTTCGTCCAGGCTCTCGTCGCTCACCAGATGGCTCCACGGACGCCCGTGCAACCACCACCTGGGTTCGTCGATCAGCACCGTCACCTGCTCAGGCTCACACGGATCGAGCGGGCGTGCCACCTCGTCCACCGGGGTGTGCCGCGCTCGACCTACCCTCGGCGACGTGACATCGCCCGAGGTCGAGCTCCGCCGCGTGTGGCACCGCGCCGTCGGCCGCGGCCACGATCTCGCCCTCGAGGGGCTGCTGGCTCGGCACCGCGAACCGCACCGCCGCTACCACACGGCCACCCACGTGATGTGGGTGTGTCGGCACGTCGACCGTCTGCTGGCCGAGCATCAGGTGGACGACCCCGATGCCGTGCGACTCGCGGCCCTGTTCCACGACGCGGTCTACGACCCGCGATCTGCCACCAACGAGACGGCGAGCGCACACCTCGCGGCAGCGCGCCTCGGCGAGATCGGCTGGACCGACGACCGACGGGCGCTCGTCGCCCGGTTGATCGAGTTGACGGCCGGCCACGAGGTCGATCCGGCCGACGTGGCCGGGGCGGTGCTGCTCGATGCCGACCTGGCGATCCTCGGTGCCGATCCCGGCGACTACCAGCACTACGTCAACGGCGTGCGCACCGAGTACGCCCACGTCGACGACGAAGGGTGGCGGACCGGACGGGCACAGGTGCTGCAACGCTTCCTGGTACGCGAGGCGATCTACCTCACGGCGACGATGCACGCCGACCGGGAACAGCGGGCGAGGGCGAACCTCACGGCCGAGTTGACCGGCCTCCGGCGCTGACCAGCACAGGTCAGTGGTGGCAGCCGCAGCTGCTACCGCAGACGCCACCCCGCGCAGCGGGAGCGGGCGACGGCGACGAGGGCGCGCCGCTCGCGGCACCGACGCTCGAGAACACCGACAGGAGCCGGACGGAATCGAGGTGACCCGACGTGCACTCGGCCGGCGCGCTCGACTCGCTCATCGGACGGCGCAGCTCGAAGGTCTCGTCGCAGGTGCGGCAGCGGTACTCGTAGAGCGGCATCGCCGTCACCCTACCGACCCCCGCCGGGGGCGAGCGACCTGGTGGTCCGACCTGATCGCCCGACCTGATTGACTGACCTGATCGCCCGACCCGATTGACTGACCTGATCGCCCGACCTGATCGCCCGACCTGATTGACTGACGACGTGACGGAGATCCAGACCCTGCCCGCTCGCACCGACCCGGACCTCGACACCGAACACGTGCCGCAGACCGGCGAACCGACGGCGGCGCACATCGTGAAGACGAAGAAGGGCGAGAACGCCGCGGCCAAGGTGCTCGAGGCCCGCATCTACGGCACGCCGCTCGAAGCCCTGTGCGGCTATGTGTGGGTGCCCTCGCGCGACCCCAAGCAGCTGCCGGTCTGCGAGGACTGCAAGTCGATCTACGAGACCTACCGGATGTTCAACGACGGGCTGAACGAACGCCCGTCGGAGTAGGCGACCCACACTGGTCGTTGCTCCGATCGGGGCGACCCCGGCCCGGTGCGCCACACTGCGAACCGCATCGAACCGCATCGAACCGCATCGAATCCACCGCACCACCCTGGGGGAACCTCACATGATCATCATCAGCGGCGTCATCTCGATCCCCGCCGACAAGCGGGCCGCCTGCATCGAGGCGTCCATCCCGCTGCAGCAGGCCACGCGCGACGACGAGCCGGGCTGCCTCGCCTATGTGTTCAGCGCCGACCCGTGCGACGACGGTGCGATCGCCGTGTACGAGCTGTGGGAGGACGCCCCCTCGCTGGCCGCCCACTTCCTGCACGAGAACTACTTCAACATGCGCACGATGTTCGGCCAGCACGGCATCACCGGCGCGGTGACGCACAAGTACCGCATCGATGCCGTGGCGACGGTGTACAACGCCGACCGCATCGCCACCACCGACTTCGACTGACGGCCGACGGCCGACGGCGAACACGGACGGCGAACAGCGGTGACCGACGAGGCCTCGCTCGACGGGCTGCGCATCCGTCCGGCCGCACGCGCCCTCGTCGTCGACCCCGACGACCGGGTGCTGCTCGTCCGGTTCGAGTTCCCGGCCGGCACTCGTTGGGCGTTGCCAGGCGGCGGCATCGAACCGGGCGAGACACCTGAGGAGGCGATCCGGCGCGAGCTCGTCGAAGAGGTCGGCCTCCATGACGCATCGATCGGGCCGCACATCTGGACCCGACTCCACGTCATCCCCTTCATCAGCGGCCACTGGGACGGCCAGCGCGAGGTGATCCACCTCGTCCGCACCCCGGCGTTCGAGCCGGCACCAGCGCTCAGCTGGGAGGAACTCGCGGCGGAGTACGTGTTCGAGCTGCGCTGGTGGACGATCGACGCGATCGCCGCCGCTGACGCGACCTTCGTGCCCCGCGCACTGCACTCGCTGCTCGCGCCGGTGCTGGCCGGCGAGCTGCCCGAACAGCCGATCGACACGGGCGTCTGACCCGTACGGTCTGGCATCCTTGGCGGATGCTGTTCACCGCCGATGCGTGGCCTGGGCTGGCCGACGGGTCGATCACGCTGACGTTCCGCACCTGGACCAAGCCACAGGCGCGCACGGGTGGGCGCTACCGGGTGGCCGGCATGTTGCTCGAGGCGGTCGACGTCACCCAGGTGCGCGCCGGCGACATCACCGATGCCGACGCCGAACGGGCAGGCGCGGCGGATGCCGCAGCTGTCCTCGCC
>JBILUM010000193.1:0-5564 GCA_044370995.1 Ilumatobacteraceae bacterium
GCCTTCGCCGATCGCGTCCGGTCGGGTTCCTGGACCGGGGCGACCGGATCGGCGATGCGCACCGTGGTGAACATCGGCATCGGCGGCAGCGACCTCGGTCCGGCGATGGCGTACCTCGCCACGCGGGCCTTCGGCCGGCCCGACCTCACCTGCCGATTCGTCAGCAATGTCGACGGTGCCGACATCCACGACAACCTCGCCGGCCTCGATCCGGCGACCACGCTGTTCGTGATCAGTTCGAAGACGTTCACCACGATCGAGACGATCACGAACGCGACCGCGGCACGCACCTGGCTCGTCGATGCGCTCGGCGCCGACGCCGTGCCGAACCACTTCGTCGCGGTGAGCACGAACGCGGCCGAGGTGTCGGGGTTCGGCATCGACACCGCCAACATGTTCGGCTTCTGGGACTGGGTCGGCGGCCGCTATTCGGTCGACTCGGCGATCGGTCTGTCGCTCATGCTCGCGATCGGCCCCGCTGCGTTCCGCGAGTTCCTCGCCGGCTTCCACACGATCGACCGTCACCTCGTGGAGGAGCCGCTCGAGTCGAACGTGCCCGTGATCATCGCCGCGCTCGGCATCTGGTACACCAACGTCCTCGGCGCCCAGAGCAAGGCTGTGCTGCCCTATGCGCACGAGCTGCGCCGGTTCGCCGCATACCTGCAGCAGCTCGACATGGAGTCGAACGGCAAGCGGGTGCGGCTCGACGGCTCACCGGTCACCACCTCGACCGGTCCGATCGTGTGGGGTGAGCCGGGCACCAACGGTCAGCACGCGTTCTACCAACTGCTCCACCAGGGCACGCACCTCGTGCCGATCGACTTCATCGGCTTCGCCCGGCCCAACCATCCCTTGCTCGGCCAGCACGACCTGTTGATGTCGAACCTCTTCGCCCAGGGCGAGGCGCTCGCCTTCGGCAAGACGCTCGCCGAGGTGCAGGCCGAGGGCATCCCGGAGCACCAGCAGGCGCACCGGGTGTTCCCGGGCAACCGGCCGAGCACGACGATCCTCGCGCCGAGGTTGACGCCGTCGGTGCTCGGACAGCTCATCGCCCTGTACGAGCACGTCGTGTTCGTCCAGGGATGTGTGTGGGGGGTGAACAGCTTCGACCAATGGGGTGTCGAACTGGGCAAGGCCCTCGCCAACCGGATCACGCCGGAGCTCACCTCCGACGCGGAACCTGCTCACGACGCGTCGACCTCGGCGATGATCGAGTGGTACCGGGCGTCCGCTCGAGTCGCCGGAAACCTGATCGACGGCTCGCAACAGGAGGGCATCCGGCGGTGACGTACGACCCGTTCGCTCCCGACACGCTGGCCGATCCCTTTCCCGCGTACGAGCGTCTCCGGGCGGAGTGCCCGGTGCATCGCTACGACGCCCGCGGGATGCAGTTCGCGACGTTGTCGCGCCACGCCGACGTGCTCGCTGCGCTGAAGGACGTGGCCACGTTCAGCTCGCGGCAGGGCCAGGGGCCGTTCCGCAGCGAGCCGATCGCGCTGTTCGACGACCCGCCGTCGCACACGTTCTTCCGTCGCCTCGTGACCACGTCGTTCACGCCGCGCGCCGTGCAGCGGCGCGAGTCGATGATCGAGTCCCTGGTCGACGAGCTCGTCTCGGCGATGCTCGACGAGCCGGGCCGTACCGCCGACCTCCACGACGCGCTGGCCATGCCGCTCCCCACCATCGTCATCGCTCGGATGCTGGGCGTGCCGGAGGAGCTGCGGACGACGTTCAAGCGGTGGAGCGACGCACAGGTCGCGGGCATGGGCGCCGGCGACGTCGACGAGCAGCGCCGCACTCGACGCGAGATGCAGGCGTACTTCCTCGACGAGGTCGCCCGTCGCCGTGGCATGGCAGCCGACGGCGAGGAGATGCCGGACGATCTCGTGAGCGGGCTGGTGACCGCCGCGATGCAGGAGGAACGCCCGATCACCGAGGCGGAGCTGCTCTCGCTGCTCACCCAGTTGCTGGTCGGCGGCAACGAGACGACGACGTCGCTGCTGACCAACGTCGTGTGGCGGCTGCTGGAGCGACCGGAGCGGTGGCAGGCGGTCGTCGACGACCCGACGCTCGTCGAGGTGGCCGTCGAGGAGAGCCTCCGTCACGACCCGCCCGTGCTGGGCCTGTTCCGGGCGACGACGTGCCCGGTCGACATCGGTGGGCGGCACCTCGACGCCGACCGGCTCGATCAGGACCAGAAGGTGATGCTCCTGTGGGCGAGCGCCAACCGCGACCCCGAGGTGTGGGACGATCCCGACGAGTTCCGGCTCGACCGCGACCTCACCACGCTGCGCGCCCGCCACCTCAGCTTCGGGTTCGGCATCCACGCCTGCCCCGGCGCGCCGCTGTCGCGGCTCGAGGCCCGCCTGGCGCTCGCCGCGCTCGTGCGACGGGCTCCCGACCTGCGGCTCGCCGGCCCCGTCACCCGGATCGAGCCGTTCTTCCTGTGGGGTCGGCGATCGTTGCCCGTGCGCTGGTGACCGACGGGTCGCCGACTCGTCGTCGGGGGCATATTGTGTGGCACCATACAGAGTGCACGGTGCGTGCGGTCGTGGTGCCGAGGGGGTGCCACGACGCGACGAAGGACACCCGGAGGTAGGGATGAGCGACACGACGATCGAGCTCGGTGAGGCAGAAGAGGCAGCGTTCCGTGAGCGGTGCCGGACGTTCCTCGAGGAGCACGCCACCGGCGTCGGCGCCGGTCGCGCCGAGAGCACCAACGATCGCGGCGCGTCGCTCATGGCCGCCGCCAAGAAGTTCCAGGGTGCCCTGGCCGAGGCCGGCCTCGCCGGACTCGTCTACCCGGCGGAGTTCGGCGGCGCCGGGCTCACCCGTGCGCACGACCGCATCTGGCGTGAGGAGTACCGGCGCTACCCGGACATGACTTCCGAGCTCACCATCAGTCACGGCATGTGCCTGCCGGTGATGAACGACTTCGGCACGGCCGAGCAGAAGCGCCAGTTCATGGCCGACAACGTCGCCGGTCGCACCGTGTGGTGCCAGATGTTCTCCGAGCCCGGCGCCGGCTCCGACGTCGCGAGCCTGCAGACCAAGGCCGAGCTCGACGGCGACGAGTGGATCCTCAACGGCCAGAAGGTCTGGACGACCCTCGGCCACCTCAGCGACTACGGCGTCATCGTCGCCCGCACCAACCCCGACGCACCCAAGCACGCCGGCATCTCGATGTTCATCGTCGACATGAAGGCGCCCGGTATCGAGATCCGTCCGATCCACCAGATCGACGGTGGCAAGCACTTCAACGAGATCTTCTTCACCGATGTCCGCATCCCGAAGAGCTGGCTGCTCGGCGAGCTGAACAACGGTTGGAACCAGGCGACCGCGATGCTCATGTACGAGCGTGTCGCGATCGGCACGGGCTCCACGAGCGGTGTCAGCCACCCCAACGCCGACCGCCTCATCGCCGACGCCGTGAAGCTCGGCACGATCAAGTCGCCGGTCCTGCGTCAGGAGCTGATGAAGCTCTACTGCGAGGAGACCACCAAGTCGCTCGTCGCGATGCGCACCCGCGCCGAGATGAAGGCCGGCAAGGCCCCCGGCCCCGGCGGCTCGCTCGGCAAGCTCCACGGTGCCAAGATCGCCCGGGCGATGCGCTCGATCACGAGCGACGTGCACGGCGCCGACATCATGGCCTACGAGGCCGACGACAAGGCGTCGTTGCTCGCCCGCAGCATCCTCACGAGCTTCTCGGCCAACATCGCCGGTGGCACCGACGAGATCCAGAAGAACATCATCGGCGACCGCGTGCTGGGCCTGCCCCGCGAACCAGCGGTCGACACCAAGGTGCCCTTCAAGGAGCTCAAGGTCGGCACGCAGCGCTGACCGAACCAGGCAGATCCGTCCGATGGGGGACGAGCGTGCTCCGGCCGCTCGTCCCTCGTCGCGTCCCGGGCCGTTGCCGTTCGATCCGGTGGCCGCGGTCGCCGCGGAAGGGTCAGGGACTCTGGACGAACGCGAGCACGGCGAGCACACGTCGGTGCTCGCTCTCGCTCGGCGCCAGGTCGAGCTTGGTGAAGATCGACGAGATGTGCTTCTCGACCGCGCCCTCGCTCACCACGAGCGCCGCCGCGATCGCGCTGTTCGACCGACCCTGGGCCATCAGCGCCAACACCTCGCGCTCGCGCGGGCTGAGCGCGTCGATGGGCTCGCGGCGGCGTGTGCGCACGAGCAGCTGTGCCACCACCTCGGGATCGAGGGCCGTGCCACCGCCGGCCACGCGCCGAGCGGCGTCGACGAAGTCGCGCACGTCGGCCACGCGTTCTTTCAGCAGGTAGCCCAGCCCGGCCGTGCCGGTGGCGATCAGCTCGGCCGCGTAGCGCTCCTCGACGTACTGCGACAGCACCAGCACGGGAGTGCCTGGTCGCCGGCCGCGGAGATCGACCGCTGCCCGCAGTCCCTCGTCGGTGTGGGTGGGCGGCATCCGCACGTCGACGATGACGAGGTCGGGATCGTGCTCGGCGACCGAGTCGACCAGCCGCGTGGCATCGCCCAGGGCGTCGACGACCTCGTGGTCGTACTCGGCGAGGAGTCGGGTGATGCCTTCGCGCAGCAGCACCGAGTCCTCGGCGATCACGATCCGCACGGCAGCTCCACGACGATCGAGGTGGGGCCACCCACCGGGCTGTTCAGCACCATCGATCCTTCCACGGCCACCACACGATCGTGGAGACCCCGCAGCCCGCTGCCCAGCTCGACGTCGGCGCCGCCCCGGCCGTCGTCGTGCACCTCGACGACCAGGCGGCGCCCGCCCGTCCGCTCGCGTTCGTGCAGCCGCACGATCGCCTGCTGGGCGCCGCTGTGCTTGGCGACGTTGGTGAGCGACTCGGCGACCACGAAGTAGGCGGCTGCCTCGATCGGCGACGGGAGACGGTGGGGCACGTCGACGTCGAGGGCGACCGGGACCGGACACCGGGCGGCGAGCGCCGACACGGCGGCATCGAGGCCGCGGTCGGTGAGGACCGCGGGGTGGATGCCGCGGACGAGGTCGCGCAGTTCGGCGATGGCCTGCTTGGCGTCGTCGTGGGCCCTGCCGACCAGCTCCGCCGTCCGGGGATCGTCGCTCGCCTCGAGGCGTTCCTTCGCGATGCCGAGGTTCATGGCGAGGCTCACGAGGCGCTGCTGCGCGCCGTCGTGCAGGTCGCGTTCGATCCGCCTGAGTTCGCTCGCAGCGCTCTCGACCGACGCGTCGCGGCTCTCCTCCAGTTGCGTCACGCGCTGTTCGAGCACCTCGTTCGGTCCCCGCGACAACAACAGCTGCACCAGGCGGCGGTCGCCCTCGGCCATGGCCTGCACGACGGTGGGGGCGAGGGCGAGACAGCTGACGCCGATGACGAACGTGAGCACGTACGCCCCCACGAGTCCGAGGCCGGTGAGTTCGTAGGAACCCCATTCGAACCCGCCGTCGGGCAGCGCCCAGTCGAACAGCGGCAGGGTGGTGAGACCGAGCGCGACCGACCACACGGTCACCGTGACCGTGAAGGTGACGATGCCCCACGGGAGCATGATCAGCCCGTAGGCGAGTCCCTTCCACCCGGCTCGATCGCCGA
>JBILUM010000194.1:0-5561 GCA_044370995.1 Ilumatobacteraceae bacterium
GCATCTCCACCAGGGCCGAGGCCCTCGACCCGAACGCCGCCAACGTGCGGGTGTGGAACCTGCTCGACCTGGACCCGGTGTTCCGCGAGTTGATCGCTCACCCGGTGGCCGAGGCGATCGTGAGCGGGTTGCTCGGGGCCGACCACATCGTCTCCAACTTCACCGCCAACATCGCCCGGCCGGGGAGCGGCTCGATGATGATCCACTCCGACCAGTCGCTCGTGATGCCGGGGCCGTGGTCGCGGCCGGCGACGATGAACATCATCTGGTGCCTCACCGACGTGCGCTTCGACAACGGGGCCACGTTGCACGTGCCGGGCAGCCATCGCATCGAGACGCGAGAGCAGGTGCCCGACGACCTCGCCGAGCGGATGGTGCCGTTCGAGGCGAGCGCGGGCTCGATCATCGCGATGGACGGACGGGTGTGGCACACCAGTGGGGCCAACACCACCGCCGACGAGGACCGTGCCATGGCGTTCGCGTTCTACTGCGCGCCGTACGTACGGCCGCAGTGGAACCACAGCGTCGGCCTGTCGGCGCAGACGCAGGCGGCCTGCTCCCCCACCCTTCGCTACCGACTCGGCCTCGACGCGTGGCAGAACGTCACGTACGGCCGGGTGTGACGAGGCCGGTCAGGCGAGGAGGCTCTGCACGATGCCGACGGCGAGCATGCCGGGGGCGTCGGCCATGGACGACCACAACCCGGCACGAAACGGGCGCCAGCCGCTCCGCGACCCTCGGAGCATCCGTGCCGTGCTGATTTCCCGCGGGAAACGGCGACCCGGTCAGCCACCCAGGACGGTTGCCACCACGTACGGGAGATCCATCTGCTGACCCGACCAGCCTCCGAGCCGGTTCGGATCCTCTGGCGCGTCGACCCGCGGCGACCAGCTTCGCCAACTGCCCGGCCGTGAGATGCCGAGCCACCTCACACCACCGCTCCTCGGTCTCCGGCGCGACGACACGAGTGAGTTCACGCACCTTCGAATACGACAGATGTCCGTCCCACAACGCCTGCTTCACCAGCGGCAACTCCTGCAGGGCCTTCGCGACCCGCAACCGCTCCGACGCCGCGACCGAGGCGAGGCCGCACTTCCACGACAACCAGTGCTGCACCGACACACGCCCCCACGACCCCCACGCCTGCCGTCGGTCGTACTCCACCAACACATCCAGAAACCGGGCCAGACCCCGGCTCTCCCACGCCGCATGAGCAACGAGTTCGGCCTCCAACTGTTCGGTCGCGACATCACACAGCTCCATCACCCGATCATGACCAAGGGGTGCGACACCGATCACCCGACGCCCGACCGATTTCCCGCGGGAAATCACCACCGCCGCCGACATCCGGGCGAGCGTGCGCCCGGTACCGACGGGCGAGCTCGAGCAACCAGGTGCGCCAGTCGTCGGACGCCTCCGGCACACCGAACGACATGCGGAACGGACGTACGAGCGAGACCTCCTCGATGCTCACTCGGCGCCCCCGAGGATCACGTAGCCGCGCTCGCCCATCATCACGCGACGGCCGTCTGCGATCGCGGATGCGAGCTCGGTGCTCACCTGGCGTCGCCACTGGTCGGCACGTGCCACGTCAGCGGCGCGGAGGGCGTGGTAGTCGGTCGGTAGCTCGATCTGCAGATCCTCCGGTGCTGCGACGGTGGGTGCACCGCCGACGGCGTGGTCGAGCGCCCACGACACCTCCAGCCGATCGGTGGTGTCGCCGGTGTTGAACGCGTCGCGGCGGTCGCCGTAGCAGTGCGGCAGGAATGCCGTCGGCCGGGCGCCGAGCCGCACGAGGTTGAACCTCGCGTTCGTGAACAGCATCGGGTCGTACGTCCACCGCATCTCCGTGATGCCGTGTCGCAGCGCCTGCGCCCGCTGGGCGAGCTTGAGCGCATACCCGACCCCTGCGGCGCGAAGTTCGTGGAGCACGCCCACCTGATGCGAGTGGAGATGCACCCCACCCTCCCAGCCGAGGAAGCCGAGCGCGAAGCCGACCGGACGCTCGGCGAGCCGCGCCAACTGCAGGCAGGCGCCGCCGATCGCCATACCGCGCAGGAGGTTGCGCGGTGGCACGATCTCCACGCTCCAGATGTCGTGCAGCACGCTGCGCAACTCGTCGAGGTCGTCGGGGTCGGCGATCTCGGTGATCACCACCCCGGCCCGCGTCGCCGCGACGAGCGCCTCCACCTGGGCCACCTCGGTGTGCGGATGGTGGCGATCGACGGCGTTCACGGCTGACACCCGGCGTGAGCGCACTTCGAACACCGACCCGCTCGGCCCGAACTCCCGACCCGCACCCCGTTCGCCGACACACCCATCATCGTTCAGCAGCGTACGACGACAGAACCTGCGCGTCGGAGACGTCGGCCGACGAGCCATCGTCAGGGACGGGACGAGGCCGTTGACCCGACCGCGGTCAGCAGTACCTGCGGACGGTCGGGTACGGGTTCACCGCGGCGCCACCACCCGGGTGGATCTCGAAGTGGAGGTGGTTCGCCTGCGCGTTGCCCGTGGCCCCGACGTAACCGATCACCTCGCCCGCACTCACGCTGCGCGAACCGCCCTCCCAGGACGAGAGGTGGGCGTAGTAGTACTTGTTGCCGTCGACCCCGGTGAGCCACACGGCATTGCCACCCAGCCTGTTGGTCGACATCGTCACCGAGCCGGCCACGACGGCGACGAGCGGCGTGCCGTGCGGACTCATCATGTCGACGCCCTGGTGCTTGCGGCCACCCGATCGGGCAGCGCCCCAGGTGTCGCCGAAGGCTCGGGGGCCGGCGACCGGACAGACCCAGCCGCCGTTGGAGATCGCCGGGGCGGGTGCCGGAGCAGGTGCAGGTGCAGGTGCAGGTGCCGGAGCAGGCGCCTGAGTGGTGACGGGCTGCGCAGCAGGCGCGGCCGCAGGTGCGGCCGGCGCAGGTGCTGCAGCGGGGGCCGGTGCGGCCGGCGTCGGCGACCCGGCGCCGCTGCCACGGGCCTGCTGGACCGGCACGGCGGCAGCCTGCTGAGCAGCGGCCTCGCGAGCGGCAGCCTGCCGCGCCGCCTCGGCAGCGGCGGCCTCCTGGGCCGCCCGCTGCGCGGCGAGTTGGGCCTCGTAGGCGCGCCGCACCTCTTCGTCCTTCAACTCGACGTACAGCACCTCGAGGTCGGCGAGCTGCTCGTCGAGCTGGGTCTGGCTGGCGGCGAGCACGGCGAGCACGTTCTCGTTCTCCGTCTGCAGCGCCTGCAGTCGGTCGCGGTCGGCCGACAGGGCGTCGCGTGCCTCGTCGACGGCGTCGAGATCGGTGGCGCCGGTGTTGAGCGCGACGGCGCGCAGCACGCTCTCCTCGAGCAGGTCACCGGGATCGTCGACGAAGAACAGCTGCGATCCGGACCCGGCCCCGGTGAAGCGGCTGATCGCGATGCGTTCGAGCTGCGACTGCATCGCACCGAACGTGGCCTCGCTGGCGCCGACCGCCGCCTCGGCCTCGGCGATCTCGACCACGAGGTCCTCGGCGCGCTGCTGGGTCTCGGTCCAGCGCTGCGCCGTCTCGTCGGCCTTGCCCTCGAGCCGCAGGATCTCGGCCGCGACGTCCTCCGACGTGAGGCCCGCGGCCGCCTCGGCGCGCACGCCGAGCGCCAGCGGCACCACGAGGAGTGCGACCGCGGCGAGCTGCACGTGGGCGCGCCACCGCGGTCCGCGCGAGCGGCCGGTCGACGACGTCGAGGAACATTGCGGTTGCATGACGACGCAAGGCTAGTTCGTACACCGATCCGTAACACGTCAGACGGCCACATCACCAGAACATCCCCCGATCACCCCCGATCGTCGGCAGCGGGTCACCGCGCCCTCACTCCGGGTGTCACCCGGTGCTCGCGCCGATCGTCGCGGCGACGGGGAGACGTGCCCACCGGGGGTGGTGAAGCCGGGCGGCCTGCCGACGGCGCTACCGTGCGCGCCATGACGACGTGGCGACGGATCCGCACCGGGGTGCTCGTCGCCGCCTGCGCCACCTGCGTCACGGGCCTCGCGGCCTGCGGCGGCCCCGACCTCGCGATCCCGTCCACCGACACCGAGGTGGAGGTCACCGACTACGCCACGCTCCCGCCTCCCACCACCACCATCCCGCCCACCACCACGCTGCCACCCCAGCCGGGCTCGGTGCTCACCTCCGAGGCGACGTACGTGGTCGTCGCGGGCGACTACCCGTTCCAGGTGGCGGCCCGCTTCGGCGTCGACTTCGAGGCGTTCGTCGAGCTGAACGGGTGGACGATCGAGGACGGCCAGGTGCCCGACTGGCCCGTGCCCGGCACGGTGATCCGGATCCCCGCCGGCGCGACGGTGCCCGGGGGTCCCTCGGTGCTCGAGCCGGTGCCCACCACCACGACCACCACCGACCCGTTCGCGAGCATCCCGCCGGACAGCTCCGTGGCGACCGAGCCGGCCACCACCGTCGACAACGGCGTGGGCTGCGGCACCTACACCGTGATGGACGGCGACTACCCCGTGCTGGTGGCCACCAAGTTGAACACCACGGTCGACAAGCTGAACGACGCCAACGAGGACACCTCGGGCTACGGCGCCTTCTACGTCGGCCTGAAGATCAACGTCCCCTGCTGAACCGCCCTCCGTCGAACCGGGGTTCGACAAGATCGGGAAAAGAATTTCTTCTCGCGCTGGCCAGATGGCCGAGATCGCTCTAGATTCCCCGCATGCGAGTCCACCTCGATTCCGAGAAGTGCCAGGGCCACAACCGTTGCTACGCGTTGGCGCCAGAGTTGTTCGACGTCGACGACTACGGCCAGGCGGTGCTCCTGGTCGACGGCGACATCCCCGTCGAACTGCAGGAGAAGGCACGCCTCGCCGCCTCCAACTGCCCCGAGTTCGCGATCAAGGTCCTGGAGAGCTGACATGACCGACACCGTCGACAGCCGCCCCGAGCGCCCCGGCTTCGTGCCGCCCATCTTCGGCGACAGCCCCGAAGGCACCCACATCTGGCAGCGCGTGCCCTACGACCCGGCCCACTACGGCCCGGTCTCGGACTTCACCACCGACTTCGACCACGGCGATCCGGCCTACAACCCGGTCGCGCCCGAGGTGTGGAAGGAGCTCCGCGACGGCGGATGCCCCGTGGCCCACTCCGACCGCTACGGCGGCATGTGGGTGCCGATCACCCACGACACCGTGCACGAGGTCGCCTACGACACCGAGCACTTCACGAGCCGCAGCGTCGTGGTGGCCGTCGGCCGTCCCGGCGATCTCGCCCTGCCGGCGCCGATCGGCGGTGCGCCGCCGATCACCAGCGACCCGCCGTTCCACGGCATGGCCCGTCGCCTCCTGCTGCCCGCCTTCGCCCCGAAGCAGATCGAGCCGTGGGAGCCCGAGGTCCGCAAGCTGTGCCGCGAACTCCTCGACCGCATCGGTGACATCACCCCGGGCGAGAGCGTCATCGACGCAGCCGTGCAGTACGCGCAGCACATCCCGGTGAACGTCATCGGCCGCATGCTCGGCTTCCCGGCCGCCGACGAGGACCTGTTCCGCAAGTTCGTCCACGACGCGCTCGAGCGCATCGCCGAGG
>JBILUM010000195.1:0-5558 GCA_044370995.1 Ilumatobacteraceae bacterium
TGGTGCTCGGGCGTCGGGCCGCGTTGGGCCGAGCGGACGACCACGCTCACCGTCGACGGCGTCGTGGGCGTCACCGCGGTGGCCGTGTGGGTGAACGTCGATCCGACCACCGGCGCACCGACCGCCCTGCCGGCGAACTTCACCGAGGTGTACGGCGCCACCATCACGAACACGAAGGTGCGCGTCCGCCTCGAGCACGGTGACCCTCCCGAGCCGGGCCCGCAGGACGACCGGTTCGCCTGGCAGGTCCGGCGATCCGACCTCGACCTGATCGGCCACGTGAACAATGCCCGGTACTGGTCGGCGGTCGAGGAGGTGCTCGCCGTGCGCGGCCTGGAGCGCGAGCCGGTCACGGCCACGATCGAGTTCCGCGCCGGCCTCGCCCACGCACCGGCGACCGTGGTGCACACCGCCCGCGAGGACGGCACCGACATCTGGGTGGTCGACGAGCGGGGCACGACCGCGGCGTCGATCCGGATCACCTCGACCTGACCGCCATCGGCGGGCACGGACCTTCCTCGTCAGGGTCGACGACGGACGAGCGCGTTCAGGCCAGGGCGCGCAGGGCGTCGACGCACGCAGGCGTCGACAGGTCGATCACCGCGGCGACCGGACGACCGACACCGGTGACGGAGTCGAGCGCCCTGCCACCAGACGCGGACGACGGCAGTCCCCACGCGAGCACGGCGTAGCGGCTGGCCGGTTCGACCGAGGCGACGACGGCTCCCTTGGCGATCGCCTTCCACAGCGTCTCGAGGCGCAGCAGGCCGGGCCGCGACCCGGTTCGCCCACCGGCCACCTCGATCCACCAGACGGTGCCGTCGGCAGCGCGACAGCGCAGGCTCGGCTGCACGCCCGTCGTGACGGCGGCGTCGTCGGTGATCTGGGTGAACCCGGCCTCTGCCAGGCACCACTTCGCGTAGTCCTTGGCTGCCCAGCCGCCTCGGACCGGATCGGTGTCACGGCCGGCCCCGGGATCGAGCCGCACGGCGACCGGCGACGCAGGGTCCTCCGCGGTGGCGGCCGCCAGTGCCGTCTCGCGCGCGATTCGCGCCTCGGCCGCTTCGACGTAGGCGGGGTCGGTGTCGTAGCCGATGTAGTGACGGCCGGTGCGCACCGCGGCGACGGCCGTGCTGCCCGATCCCATGAACGGGTCGAGAACGAGGTCGCCGACGTAGGTGTGGAGATGGATCAACCGCTCGGGCAACGCGACCGGGAACGGAGCCGGATGGCCGACGCGCGTGGCGCTCTCGGCCGGCATCTCCCACACGTCGAGCGTGGCTTCCATGAACTCGTCGCGGGTGAGGCTGCTGACCGAGGGCAACTCGCGCTTCACCCGCTTCTTGGCGTCGACGGCGCGATCGAACCGTCCTTTGCTCGCGACGATGATCCGCTCGCTCACGTCGCGCAGCACCGGGTTGCCCGGCCGTTGGAACGATCCCCACGCGCACGAGCCCGACGCACCGCGCTGCTTCACCCAGACGATCTCGCCGCGCATCAGCAGGCGCAGGTCGTCCTGCAGGATCGAGGTGACGTCGGCGGACAGCGATCGGTACGGGCGGCGACCGAGGTTGGCGACGTTCACCGCGATGCGGCCGCCCGGCTCGAGCACCCTGACGCACTCGCGGAACACGTCGCGCAGCATCTGCAGGTAGTCGAGATAGGTCGCGGGCACGCCACCCTCGCCGAGCGCCTCCTCGTAGGCCTTGCCGGCGAAGTACGGCGGCGACGTGACCACGAGCGCCACGGAGTTGTCGGCGACGTCGCGCATGTCGCGGGCGTCGCCCACCACGATCCGGTCGATGTCGCCGGGGACCGTGATGGTCTCGTCGTCGCTCACCTCGGGCGCGGAGAAGCGGGCGTAGAACGCGGACGCGTCGTGGTTCTCGCGCTTGGAGACACCGAAGTTCGACGTCGACGTACCGCGCGGGATGCGGGTCTCGGGACGCGGGTCGGTACGCGACGCGACCCGCTCGCCATGGGCGAGCCCGCGGGATCTGCCGCGGGTGCTCCCGCGCGTACGTTCGGCCATCGGGCCGATGCTACGAGTTGCGGCGCGCGCAGACGGGCACCCTCTGCGCGAACGTGCCGTCACCCCGCCGGGCGGGGTCAGGTCAGGTCATCTTGCCGTAGTCGATGGTGAGCCACTGCTCGGGGTGCAGCCGCACCGTCACCGAGTCGTCACCGGCCGGGTTTCGTTCCGCGTACCACGCACCCATCTTCGATCCGAGATAGCGGGTGGCGAGCGCGAGCGAGTCGTGGTCGTGCTCACCGATCGTGACGGGGCCCTCGACCATGACGTACTTGTACGGCGGCGTCTCGGTCTGCACGGTGAGCGTGGCGCGACCGCGCGCGCCCAGCAGGCGGGCCTTCAGGCTGGCGCCGTCCATCGACAGCACGACCGCACCGCCCGGCTCGTACAGGTACCAGATGGGCAGCGCCAACGGTCCCTTGCCCTCACGGGCGATGGACAGCACACCGACGTGCAGGTCGGCGAGGTACGCCTCGCGCTCGGCGACGGTCATGTCGAGTTCGCTCATGCGGGGTTCTCCTGTCGCTCGGCTCGCTCCATGCGCTCCACCGGCAGGTGGCGCATGTCGGGGTGGGTGAGGATCCAGAACCGCTCCTCGCGGATGGCGGACACGACCTCGTCGGCCACGATAGTTGCGTCGATGCCCTCGGCAACGCCCTGCTTCAACATCTGGTCGATCGCCTGCTGCACGGGCGACGTGGACTCGGCCGGCTCGTCGCCGAGCCGGGCCGACCACGTCTGCGTCGCCACCAGGTTCGTGCGGACGAACCCGGGGCAGAGCGCGCTCACGCGAACGGGCGAGCCTCCGCTCTTCAGCTCGATGAACAGGCTCTCGCTGAGTGCGACGACCGCCGCCTTGCTCACCCCGTAGGGCGCGTTGCCCGGCACGGCGACGAGTCCGGCCATCGACGCCGTGTTGACGATGTGACCCTCGCCCTGGTCCTCCATGATCGGCAGGAACGCCCGGATGCCGTGGATCACGCCGTGGAGGTTGATGCCGAGCATCCACTCCCAGGTGCTGAACGGGCCGCGCCAGGCGTCGCCCTTGCCGAGCACGCCGGCGTTGTTGCACAGCACGTGTGCGGCGCCGAAGCGTTCGATGGTCGCGGCGGCGAGTGCGTGCACCTCCGGCTCGAGCGAGGTGTCGGCCTTCACCGTGAGCACCTCGGTGCCGCCCTCGGCGAGCTCGGCCTCCGCGTTGCGCAGGCCGGCGTCGTCGATGTCGGCGAGCACCACCTTCATCCCCTCGGCGGCGAACCGCACGGCCATCGCCTTGCCGATCCCGCTGGCTCCACCCGTGATGACCGCGACCTTGCCCCTCAGCTCCTGCATGTCCGGCACTGTACGACGACCTACGGTGCCCCCATGACCGTGGACGACGCGACTGCCGTGACCCCTGCTGATGCCCGTCGGACCTGGCGCCGGCTCGAGGCCGTGCACGGGATGATCTATTTCACCCCCGATGCACCACCCCGGTACGCGGCCGTGGGCGTCGACCACCACCGGTCCGGCTACTTCGGGTCGCGTGTCGCCGCGATGGGAGCGGTGAGCGCCGAGGTCGTGATCGCCACCTTCTACAACTTCCAGCCGGCGCTGGTCCGTCGTGCCATGGACGGCCTGTGGGAGCGCACGACGCCGGCAGCCCTGCTCGGTGCACGCCTGGCCGCGGTCGACGACTCGCTGCGACGGGCGTTCGGCCCCGAACTCCTCGAGTCGACCGAGCTCGCCGACGGTGCGACGATCCTGCGGCGCGCCGCGCTCGTCGCCTGCGAACGGCCCGAGGGTCGCCCGCTGTTCGCCGCCCACGCCGCGCTCCCCTGGCCCGACGAACCCCACCTCGCGCTCTGGCATGCCCAGACCCTGCTGCGCGAGTTCCGGGGTGACGGCCACATCGCCGCACTCGTGACCGAAGGCCTGTCCGGCCTCGACGCACTGGTGTCGCACGCAGCGTCGGGCGACGTGCCGCGGGCGGCGCTGCAGGCGACACGAGCGTGGAGCGACGACGAGTGGGACGCCGGGGTCGAGTCGATGGCGGCACGGGGCCTCGTGGCGCCCGACGGCTCGTTCACCGCGACCGGCCGCACCCAACGCGACCGGATCGAGGCGCTCACCGACGAACTGGCAGTCACGCCGTGGGCCGCCATCGGTGCCGACGCCTGTGCCACGTTGCGCGACCTGGGCAAGGTGCTCACCCAGCGCGTCATGGACGCCGGCCTGCTCGCGATCGACCCGCGCCGATTCGACGACTGAGCACCGACCGAGCACACGACGACCGACGACCAACAGTTAAAATCGGTTGCCGGAAACACACCTCTACTGTTAGAGTCGCCCGCACGGAAGGGGAGTATCCCTCGGACAGGTCGCCGGTGACGGTGAGGTGTCCGCCGGCTGGACCGTCATCACAGTGGGCCTGTCGCCCACTCGGCCAGCCACTCCAACCTGGCGTCGTGCTCGCACGACGGCTCGGGGCGGGAGAGACCTTCGACATCACGTCGAGAGGTCCGCGTGCCCGAGCACCCATCCGTCCCCCCGTCCAAGGCCCGCTCCGCCCAGCGGCGAGCGCTCGATCTGCACTCGCCGCTCGACTGGCTGCGCCTGATCGGCCGAAACACCAAGCGGCTCGCCGTGCTGGTGCTCGGTGTGGCGATCCTCGGTGCCGGCGTCGCGATGCTGGCCCTCCCCGGCCCCGGCGTACTGGTCATCGTCGTCGGCCTCGCCGTCCTCGCCACCGAGTTCGCCTGGGCCGAACGAGCGCTCGATCGCACGACCGCGACAGCGGCGACCGCGGCCTCGAAGGTCTCCGCGTCGCGCAGTGGCCGAACGGCCCTGCTCGCATCCGGGCTCGGGATGGTGGTGGGTGGCGCGGCCGTCGTCGCACTGGTCGGTGACTTCCGGGTCGTGGGCGTCTCGGTCACCGTCGCCGGCCTGATCGGGCTCGCAACGCTGCACCCCCGCGCCCAGCGATGGCTCGACTCGCGCACCTCCACCAGCACCACCAGCACCACCAGCACCACCAGCACCACCAGCACCAACTCGTGCACGGCCGTTCCTGCGCACGCGCCGATCCCTGTCCCGCCCCACCACACGAACGGAGACCACCCATGAACCGAGCCCTGCTCGCCGAACTCCAGCGTCAGTTCTGCTACCCCAGCGTGACGATCCTCCACAACACGCAAGGACAGAACCCTCATGGAGGTGATGGCATGCACCCCGACGACGTCATCTCGTTGACCCATCTGGCCGACATCGTCGATCGCCGCCTCGAGGGCGACGTCGCCGAGGAGACGCGCCACGAGATCGTCGCCGCCGTGATCGCCCAGATCGCCCGTGCCTCGTCGGAACGACCGACACGCGCGGTCGCGATCTGCGTGTCCCCGCAGTACCAGGCCGTGGTGCGACGCGGCCGTCCGGTGCGAGACCGGGTGATCATCGACGACACCTTCGCGACGCGCGACATGGTCGCCGACGCGAACCGCACGGCGACCTTCCGTGTGGTCACCGTCAGCGACCGCAAGGCACGGGTGTT
>JBILUM010000197.1:0-5533 GCA_044370995.1 Ilumatobacteraceae bacterium
CCCTGGGAGTCGGTGAGACGGCCGTCGTCGAGCACCTGCAGCTACACGTTGTACACGTCGGGATGGGCCTTCTCGATCTCGTCGAGCAGGACCACGCTGTACGGACGGCGCCGCACTGCCTCGGTGAGCTGACCACCCTCGTCGTAGCCGACGTAGCCGGGAGGCGCGCCGATCAGGCGGCTGACGGAGAACTTCTCCATGTACTCGCCCATGTCGATGCGGACCATGGCCTTCTCGTCGTCGAACAGATACTCGGCAACCGCCCGGGCGAGCTCGGTCTTGCCGACGCCGGTGGGGCCGAGGAACATGAACGAGCCGATCGGCCGGTTCGGGTCGCTCAGGCCGGCGCGGGACCGACGGATCGCGTTGGACACGGCGACGACGGCCTCGTCCTGGCCGACCACCCGCTGGTGCAGCAGTTCCTCGAGGTGGACGAGCTTGGCCATCTCACCCTCGAGCAGACGGGTGACGGGGACACCGGTCCACTTGCTGACGACCTCGGCGATGTCCTCGGCATCGACCTCCTCCTTCAGCATGCGGTTGCCGGACTGCAGTTCGTCGAGGTGCGCGGTGGCGTCGGTGATGCGCCGCTCGAGCTCGGGGATGCGGCCGTAGCGGATCTCGGCCGCGTGGTTGAGGTCGGTCTCGCGCTCCACGAGGGTGCGCAGCTGCTCGAGCTCCTCCTTGAGGATCCGGATGGCCGAGATGGCCTCCTTCTCCCCTTCCCAGTGCCGGCGCATCTCGGCCGTCTGGGTCTGCAGCTCGGCCAACTCGGTCTCGATCGCCTCGAGCCGCTCCTTCGACGCGACGTCGGTCTCTTTCTGGAGTGCGACCTGCTCGATCTCGAGCTGCAGGATGCGCCGCTCGACGATGTCGATCTCGGTGGGCAGCGAGTCGATCTCGATGCGCAGCTTGCTGGCGGCCTCGTCCATCAGGTCGATCGCCTTGTCTGGCAGGAACCGGTTGGTGAGGTAACGGTTGGAGAGCACGGCCGCGCTGACGAGCGCCGAGTCCTGGATGCGCACGCCGTGGTGCACCTCGTAGCGCTCCTTGAGGCCGCGCAGGATGGCGATCGTGTCCTCGACCGAGGGCTCGCCCACGTACACCTGCTGGAAGCGGCGCTCGAGCGCCGGGTCCTTCTCGACGTACTTGCGGTACTCGTCGAGCGTGGTGGCACCGATCATGCGCAGCTCGCCGCGGGCGAGCATCGGCTTGATCATGTTGCCGGCGTCCATCGCGCCCTCGGCCCCGCCGGCGCCGACGATGGTGTGGATCTCGTCGACGAAGGTGATGACCTCGCCGGCAGCGTCGGTGATCTCCTTGAGCACGGCCTTCAACCGCTCCTCGAACTCGCCGCGGTACTTCGCGCCGGCGAGCATCGAGCCGATGTCGAGCGAGATGAGCCGCTTGCCCTTCAGGCCCTCGGGCACGTCGCCGTCGGCGATGCGCCGGGCGAGTCCCTCGACGATGGCGGTCTTGCCGACGCCGGGTTCGCCGATGAGCACGGGGTTGTTCTTCGTGCGCCGGCTGAGCACCTGGATGACCCGACGGATCTCGTCGTCGCGGCCGATGACCGGGTCGATCTTGCCCTCGTGGGCGCGGGCCGTGAGGTCCTGGCCGTACTTCTCGAGCGCGGCGAACTGTTCCTCGGGGTTCTGGCTGTTCACCCGGTGGCTGCCGCGCACCTCCTTCAGTGCCTGCAGCAACTCCTCGCTGCCGATGCCCAGCCGAGCGTTCATCGCGAGCAGGAGGTGCTCGACCGACAGGTAGTCGTCCTTCAGGTCCTTGCGGTACTTCTCGGCGTTCTCGAAGACGTTGGTGAGCTCACGGTTCATCCGCGGCTCATCGCCGCCGAAGGCCTTGGGGAGCTTGGCGACGGCCTCGTCGGCCTTGTTGCGGATCATCAGCGGGGCGAGGCCCAGCTTGGCGAGCACCGCCGGGGTGAGGGTGTCGTCCTGGCGGGCGAGCGCGGCCATGACGTGATCGGGCGTGAGCTCGGGATTGCTGAGCTGACGTGCCTGATCGATCGCGGCAGCCACCGCCTCCTGGGTCTTGATGGTCCACTTCTTCGGGTCGATCGCCATGGCGGCAGTGTAACCCGACGCACAAAACTTGCTACGACTCGTATCAACTTCGTGTCCGAAACACCGTGATGACTTCCGACACAACGCTCGGATCCGTTCGTTGCGTGAGCGACGGCACCGTCTGGCCGGCGATCGTCGCCCTGGCCGACCCGACCGCGGTCGCGTCGATGAGCCCGGCCCGCGTGGCCGAGCTGCGTGCCTGCGCCGGTCGCACCACCGCGCTCATGGGCACGGTGCACTGACCCGGACCACCCGACGCGCACCGATGGGCCGTCGACAGGTCGTCGACCAGCGTGCACGCGCCGGAAACGACCCGGAAACGAGGCCCGTCGTACCATGCCCGACATGCAGCTCTCCCCGCACGAGCAGGAGCGCCTCCTGGTGCACGTGGCCGCCGACGTCGCCGAGAAGCGGCGAGCCCGCGGACTCAAGCTCAACTACCCCGAGGCGATCGCGCTGCTCACCAGCTGGGTCTACGAGGCGGCGCGCGACGGGCGCACCGTGGTCGACCTGATGTCGGCCGGCCGTGAGGTGCTCACCCGCGACGACGTGATGGAGGGCATCGCCGAGATGATCGACGAGATCCAGGTGGAGGCCACCTTCCCCGACGGCACCAAGCTGGTCACGCTGCACCAGCCGATCCGATGATCCCCGGGGAGATCGTCGGCCCGGAGGGGACGATCACCGTGAACGCCGGTCTGCCGACCCTCGTCGTCGACGTGGTGAACACCGGCGACCGGCCCGTGCAGGTCGGGTCGCACTACCACTTCGCCGAGGCCAACCCGGCGCTCGCGTTCGACCGGGTCGCAGCGCGAGGGCACCGCCTCGACATCGCGGCCGGCACGTCCGTTCGCTTCGAGCCAGGCGTCGGACGCACCGTGACACTCGTGCCGCTCGGCGGCGACCGCATCGTCGCCGGCCTGCGCGGCGACGTCGCCGGCCCGCTCGACGGACCCGGAGACGAGGGAGTTCTCGATGGCTGAGATCGATCGCGCCCACTACCGCCGGCTCTACGGCCCCACCACGGGCGACCGCGTGCGCCTCGCCGACACCGACCTCTGGATCGAGGTCGAGCGCGACGACTGCGTCGGCGGCGACGAAGCGGTGTTCGGTGGCGGCAAGGTGATCCGCGAGTCGATGGGCCAGTCCGGACGCACCCGCGCCGACGGCGCACCCGACCTCGTCATCACCGGTGCGCTCATCCTCGACCACTGGGGCGTCGTCAAGGCCGACGTCGGTGTGCGCGACGGACGCATCGTCGGCATCGGCAAGGCCGGCAACCCCGACACGATGCCCGGCGTCCATCCCGCGCTGGTGATCGGGCCGTCGACGGAGATCCTCTCCGGCAACGGCCGCATCCTCACGGCCGGGGCCATCGACTGCCACGTCCACCTCATCTGCCCGCAGATCGTCGACGAGGCGTTGGCATCGGGCATCACCACCATCATCGGCGGCGGCACCGGGCCGGCCGACGGCACCAAGGCCACCACGGTGACCGCGGGCGCGTGGAACCTGGCCCGTGTGCACGAGGCGATGGACGGCCTCCCGGTGAATGTCGTGCTGCTCGGCAAGGGCAACACCGTGTCTCGCGACGCCTTGTGGGAGCAGGTGCTCGGCGGCGCCGGCGGCTTCAAGCTCCACGAGGACTGGGGCACCACGCCGGCCGCGATCGATGCGTGCCTCCGCGTGTGCGACGAATCGGGCGTGCAGGTCGCCATCCACACCGACACGCTGAACGAGGCGGGCTTCGTCGAATCGACCCTTGCGGCCATCGCCGGCCGGTCGATCCACACGTACCACACCGAGGGTGCGGGCGGCGGCCACGCCCCCGACATCATCACCGTCGCGTCGCACCCGAACGTGCTGCCCTCGAGCACCAACCCCACGCGCCCACACACGGTGAACACCCTCGCCGAACACCTCGACATGCTGATGGTGTGCCACCACCTGAACCCGGCGGTGCCCGAGGACCTCGCGTTCGCCGAGAGCCGCATCCGGCCCTCGACGATCGCCGCGGAGGACGTGCTGCACGACCTCGGTGCGATCTCCATCATCGGCAGCGACTCCCAGGCGATGGGGCGCGTCGGCGAGGTCGTGCTGCGCACCTGGCAGACCGCCCACGTGATGAAGGCGCGGCGCGGGGCGCTGCCCGGCGACGGGCCGGCCGACAACCACCGCGCCCGCCGGTACGTCGCGAAGTACACGATCTGTCCTGCCGTGGCACACGGGCTCGACCACGAGGTCGGTTCGGTCACCGTCGGCAAGCTCGCCGACCTGGTGCTGTGGGACCCGAAGATGTTCGGCGTGCGACCGCACGTCGTGCTCAAGGGCGGCTTCGTCGCCTGGGCGCAGATGGGCGACGCCAACGCCTCGATCCCCACACCGCAGCCGGTGTTCGCCCGGCCGATGTTCGGCGCCAGCCCCCGCGTGGCAGCCGCCACCAGCCTCACGTTCGTCGCCCAGGCGGCCCTCGACGACGGCCTGGCCGAACGGCTCGCGCTCTCCCGCCGCCTCGTCGCCTCGGCCGACACGCGCCGACGCGGCAAGGCCGACCTGCCCGAGAACGACGCGATGCCCGCGATCACGGTCGACCCCGACACGTTCGCGGTGCGCATCGACGGCGAACTCATCACCGAGCAACCGGTCTCGGTGCTCCCGATGGCGCAGCGCTACTTCCTGTTCTGAGCACATGAGCCCCGCATGAGCCTCTCGTGAGCACCGCCACCCTGCTCCTCCTCGGCGACAGCCGCTTCCCCACCGGCGCGCACGCGCACAGCGCCGGTGCCGAGGCGAGCCATGCCCGCGGCGACCTGCGCACGACCGAGCAGCTCCAGGCATTCATCGACGGACGGCTCTGCACGATCGCCCCCACCGAGGCCGCGTTCGCCGCAGCCGCCTGCGCCGGCGTGATGTCGTGGGAACACCTCGACGTCGAACTCGCCGCGCGGACGCCGTCGCCGCGGCTGCGGATGCTGAGCCGCTCGCTGGGCCGCCAGCTGCTCCGTCCGGCGGAGCGAGCGTGGCCCGGCTCGGCCTACGCCGCGCTGCGGGCGCTCCATCCCGACGGACCGCTGCAGCCGATTGCGCTCGGCGCCGTCGCCGGCACGGCCGGCCTCACCCCTCGTGAGGCGGCGCTGTGCTCGCTGCACCACCTCGTGGGCGCGGTCACCACGGCGGCGGTGCGCCTGATCGGACTCGATCCGTTCGGCGTCCACGCCGTCGCCGCACGCCTCGCGCCGCGTCTCGACGACCTCGCCGATGCCGCCGCGTCGGCCGCGGCCGCCGCTGCCGAGGGCGCCGAGGGCGCGCCGCTTCCATCCACCACCAGCCTGCTCGCCGACATCCTCGCCGAGCACCACGCCACCTGGGAGGTGAGGCTCTTTGCCTCCTGAACACCACCCCGCACGCCCACACCTCCCAGGTGACGGATTCACCAATGGGCACCACGC
>JBILUM010000198.1:0-5531 GCA_044370995.1 Ilumatobacteraceae bacterium
CGGCCGACGAGCGGGGTAGGTTTCGCGCATGCAGGGTTCCGGGGTCGATCTCGAACGGGCGTGTGGTCGGATCGCCGACGAAGTGGAGCGGTTGCTCGAGGCACACCCGTCCGTGCCGGGTGCGGCGGTCGCGCTGCGCGGTCCGAGTGGCGAGACAGCCGCGGTGGTGCGCGGTGTCGCCGATCCGTCGACGGGCGAAGCGCTCACCATCGACCATGCTCACCGCATCGCGTCGTGCACCAAGTCGTTCGTGGCCGCGACGGTGGTCTCGCTCGCCGTGGACGGGCTGGTCGAACTCGACGGGCTGGTGATCGACGCGGTCTCGCCGGAGGTGGCAGCGCTGCTCGCCCGGTACGAGCACGGCAGCAGCATCACGGTGCGGCAGGTGCTGCAGCACCGGAGCGGGCTCGTCGACCACACGATGTTCCCGGAGTTCGGCGAAGCGATCACCTCGACGTGGACACCCCAGCGCCAGCTCGCGATCGCCGTCGAACGCACGGCGCTGTTCGACCCGGGCACGGCGTTCTCGTACAGCGACTCGGGCTACGTGCTGCTCGGTCAGCTGATCGAACACGTCAGCGGGCTGCCCTTGGCCGAGGCGGTCCGGGGCCGCGCCGGCCTCGACGTGCGCTCGATGCCGTTGCTGCACTGGGAGCTCCTGGAGGCATCGCCGGACGGTCTCGTCCGAACTCACCAACTGTTCGAGGGCCACGCCACCCACGACTGGTCGCCGACGTTCGACCTGTTCGGAGGCGGCGGACTGGTGTCGACGCTGCCCGATCTGTGCACTTGGTGGTCCGATCGCTTCGATGGTGCGCACGGTTCGGTCGACGTGCACATCGCGGGCGCAGCACCTTCGCTCGATGTCGAGGGAAGGCCGTTCCCGGGCGGCGACCGTGTGGGACTCGGGATGTTCGGCCGCGAGGTCGGCGGCCGGACCGTCTGGGCACACGGTGGGTTCTGGGGCCTCGAGACCGGGCATGTATCCGACCTCGGGGTGTCGTACGCGCTGTCGATCACGAACCGTGCCGCCGGCATCCCGGCCCCGCACACGATCGGCACCGCCGTCGTCGAGGCACTCATCCCCGAGGGCTGACGGACGCTGGGGGCGCGGCGTGCCGTCACCGGATGAGCGCGCAGGATCTCGGCTCAGTCGTGGTTCGTTGCCTTCTCCGTCCGACGGGGTCGATCGGTACGGTGCCGAGACATGACCAACGTCGCCCGCCGGATCTGGGATGTCGTCGAGCCGATCGCCGCCAACATCTACTTCGCTCCCGAGGTGCACGCCGCCTACCACGAGATCGGGTTCGACCCGTCGACGCGGTCGGCCGGCAAGGTGCAGTTCCCGGAGATGGTCGCCTACTTCACGAGCCGCGGGGCGTGCCTCGGCCCGAACGTGGATGGTCACTTGGTCGCGTCGGCGTTCGGCGTGTTCAAGCGCCCGATGGTGGTCGCCGCGGTCGCCGAGGGCTGGCGCCGTTCCGATCAGCCGACGGTGCTCGCGGCACGCGAGCGCGGCGGCGTCGCGTCGCTGCGTCGACTGCTCGGCGATGAACCCGAGGGGCTGGGCTGGGCGACGTCGGTGTTGCAGCGAATGGTCGAAGCTGCGCCGGGCGAGGGTCGCGCCCTGTTCTCGGGCTTGCTCTCCCTCGGCTACCCGGAGGATCCGATGGGAGCGTTCTGGCGTGCGGCCGACCTCGTGCGTGAGCACCGCGGCGACAGCCACATCGCGGCGTGGATCGGTGCCGACCTCGACGCGTGCGAGATCGGCGTGCTCACCGACCCGTGGCGGGGCCAGCCGCTGAAGTCGTGGGTGCGCACCCGTGGTTGGACCGACGACGAGCTCGACGCTGCATGCGATCGGCTCCGTTCGCGCGACCTGCTGACCGGTGACGACCTGACCGATGCAGGTCGGGCGCTGCGCGAAGGGATCGACGACGCGACGGATCGGATGGAGACCCGCCTCGTGGCCACCCTCGGATCTGACGCGCAGCAGTTGTTCGATCTGCTCGACCCGTGGTGCGACCTGATCGTCGCCGACGGCGGATATCCCGCCCGCGTCACCTGGCCGGCCTGAGAGTTCGACGAGGCCGACGCTCCCCCGTCCTCACCGACCAAGCCGACGGCTCACAGCAGAGTCCCCTTGTACTGGTACCGGGTCACCCGCCCATCGTCGCGGATCTCAGCGAGCAGGTCGGCCACCGCCGCGCTCAGACCAGGCCACCCGTTCCATCTCGCATCCCGAGTGACTGCGTGCCACCGTCATCAGCGCGGCGGAGGTCGTCCGGTGGTCGCACGGTCTCGTCGAAGTCTCGCCGTCCTCGACCGACCTGACGAACAACACCGGAGCGGCGATCAGCGCCAGTGGTGGAAGGCGTGCACGTCGTCGGTCTCGATCAGGACCCGCTCCGGGCCCCTGTGCGCTGGTGGTATCCCCCTACGACGAAAGCTTCTGAATGTCACCAGGCTTGTAGGTGTTGTCGACTCCGGGCTGGGTTGGTGCGTAGTAGCGGAGGATTGCGAAGTAGCCCTTGCCGGGCACTGTTGCCAGCCAGTTTCCTGCTTGGCCGTCCGGTGCGTTCGGCCCGAGGTACAACGTGGTGGAGCCGTCTGCATTCATCGTTGGTTCATCGCGTGATCCCAGCGAAGGGAACGGCTGGCCGTTGGCGAGTCCGGACGAGGTTTCAGCGTCGTAGAGGGTGAGCGACCAGAAGTTCTCCGCCGGGACGTCGGGCGGAAGCGTGAGTTGGTAGCTCCGGCCGCCGGACAGCGCGTCTCCGTCACCGTCTCGTCCGACGATCAGGTACTTGGCGCCTTTGCCCGCAACGGGGAAGGCCATGCCGGGACTGACGGAGTAGTAGTTCGTGAAGAAGTTGATTCGTGAGTCGTGCGCGATGTGACCATCGGCGAGGCTGGCCCACGAGAGATCGAAGTGCTCGGGCTTGCCGTTGGGGAACGGGTTGAGCCAGTGACGATCGGTGAACACCTGATACGAGACGCCGCCCAAGGTGTCATCTCCGCCGATCACGCGGGTCATCTTGTACGCGGTGCGAGCGGCGCAGTCGAGGAGGTGTTGCGTCGCGGTGTCGGGGGTGAACGGCTTGCCCTTGACGATGCCGATCGCAGCGAGCATTCCCCGTAGGTCTGCGCTGGCGAAGGTATCGACCTCGCTGTCCACGATCTGCTGGAGCTGGTCGAACACGCTGCCGTCGCTCACGGGGAGCATGTTGACGGCCACGCGTGACCCATCCGGAAACGACATCGGCTTTGCGGTCGCGATCCCGTCGAGCGGATAGATCTTCGTCTTCTCCATGATCGCGACTGCGGGGCCGAGGTCGTTCGGATCGCGGTAGAAGCCGCGAAGGAAGATGAACACGTTTCGGGTCGCCGATCGAAACACGTGGTAACCGTCGGGAGCCTCGCCCGAGTAGTCGGGAGGCAGCAGCAGGAAGGATCCACCGTGGCCGCCATCGGGCCCGAAGAACCCGACGTCGCCGGCGAACTCGGCGCCGTCGATGGTCGGCCCCGGGATGGGGCGCTGCCAGAGATCGAGGAGGATTCCTTGTAGGCCAGCCGGAGCCTCCAGTACCAGAGGGCCGTCAGCGCCAAGGTCGACGTACGACATCGCGTAGAGGACGTCCGAGTTCGGTGTCGTGACCTCCGTTTCAGCGCTGAGTCGCTCTTTCCAGATCGGCAACACGTTGTAGCCAGACCCGAACTTCGCTTCGGACGCGAACTTCATCCCCATCGTGTTGATGACCGGCATCGCCAAGAGGTAGGACTGCACCGCACGCTGGAACAGCAACTCATCGCGCAGCACTCGTGCAGTATCGAGAGTTGGCCGACCTTCCTCCATCGGCAGCTCGGCAAGATCCTCGAATCTGGTCATCGGGTACATCCCCTTCTCGGCGAGACGCGTGTTCTCCCCCACAGCAGCAGGGGTGCGCGGCGCCGACGATAAACGCAGCACAGCCACCCGCGCCAAGCGGACCGTTCTCGCTCGACATCTGCGTCCTGGGGCGACTCGACCATCCTCGACGGAACCCGGCCCCCTCCCCCGCAGGTCGCCATTGGCTTTGCAGTCACCTCGTCCAAGGCACGAAACACCAGGTCAGAGTGCATGAGTTGGGCGCAGGCGCGGATCGTTGGGAACAGCTTGGGAACGAACGAAGTGAGATTGATCACCTCAGCACGCGCGCACGTCGATGCGCTGCCAATTCCGGGAAGGGCATCACAACGATAGTGTTGTGGTGTGCTTCCTGCGTTCGATCCCGACACCGGCCGGCTACCGCCAGGCGAGCACGTCGCATCCTGGGAGGAGGTGGTCGACCGATTCGGATGGACCGAACGCCGCCGACGACTCCTCGACGGACTCGCCGAAGCCGCCGAATTGCTCGCTGAAGCAGGTTGCCGACGGATCTGGTCGAACGGCAGCTTCGTCACCACCAAGGACGAGCCTGGCGACTTCGACGCGTGTTGGGACACGGACGACGTCGATCCCGATTCACTCGATCCGGTGCTGCTCGATCTGTCCGATCACCGAGCCGCACAGAAGGCACGCTTCGGCGGGGAGCTCTTCCCGAACGTCATCGAAGCTCAATCGGGTCTCTCGTTCTCGGAGTTCTTCCAGAACGAACGCGACACGAGCCGCAAAGGCATCGTCGTCGTCCATCTCTCGAAAGGAGACGCATCGTGATCACCAACGAAGTGCAGTACCGGGCCACGAAGGCACACCTCGAACGCTTCGAGGAGGCCGCTGCCAACATCGAAGCCCGTCCCGGCAAGCGAACCAAGCTCGAACGTCTCGAACTCGACGCCATCCGAGCCCAGGCTGACGACCTTCGCGCAGAACTCGCCGAGTTCGACCTCCTTCGCGATGGCGCGGTGTCGAACTTCGATGCTGCGTCGTTGGAAGAGCTGTCCACGGTGCTCGTCAAGGCACGCATCGCTCGCGGCTGGACGCAGCGTCAACTCGCAGAGGCGCTCGGAATGGCCGAACAGCAGATCCAGCGCTACGAAGCGAACGAGTACCGCTCGACCAGCCTTGCCCGCCTGTGCGACATCGCCAACGCACTCGGCGTCACCGTCGCCCAACACGCGGAGCTGAAACCGTCCGCCGCCTGACCGGCGAGCTTCTCGCTGCGCGAAAACGCGAGCGAAGCGCTCCCTCTCGGGTTCATTCGTCGACGGCCGCTACCGCAGCGAGCACGAGTCGGCGTTCGTCGTCGGACAGCAGGCCGGCGAACGGCGCCACCTGACGCAGGTCTTCGCCGTCCTCCCCCGATCGCAAGAGCAGCCGAGCCACAGCATCTGGCCCCTCGTCGACGGCACGCCGCCACTGCGCCACCCAACGAGCATTCGAGGGACCCCGGCCGTTCGCCTCCAGCGAGTCGAGCTGCTCGTGCGCTGTCGACTGCGCCACGCTCCACCGCTCACGAACTCGGACCGCCGTGGCAGCAGCGATCGCGAGACGGAGCCGGCGCTGCCGCTCCAGGGCGCGCTCGTGTCGCGATGGCACGACGCGGAGCTCG
>JBILUM010000199.1:0-5513 GCA_044370995.1 Ilumatobacteraceae bacterium
TCGGGGCCGAGCGGTTCGTCCCACCACTCGCCCGGGACGCCGGCGGCCTCCCAGTCGGGGAACGGGTAGATGCAGTTCACCGGGCACGCCGGCAGGCACTTGTCGCACCCGCTGCACAGCTCGGGGATGATCACGACATCCGGTCCGTGGTTGAAGATCGCGCCGAAGTGTGGCGGGCAGTGACGCAGGCAGGCATCACAGTTGATGCACTCGAGCATCTCGATCCTGACCGGCAGGTTCTTCCACTTCGGATTGCGTGTGCGCGTCTCGATGCGTTCGGCGCGTGTGGCCCCCATGGCGCCAGTGTAGGCAACGGCCCTCGCTGCCTTGACCCGGCGGTCAAGCGGGTGATCCACTAGTCGCCGTGAACACGTCGACGGGGCCCGCGGAGCGCCGCATGCACACCGAGCAGGGCATCGAACGCAAGCAGCAACTGCTCGACGCCGCTGCCGTGCTGTTCTCGTCGAAGGGCTACGCCAACACGCGCATCGCCGACATCTGCGCGGCAGCAGGTGTGGCCAAGGGACTCGTCTACTGGTACTTCCCCACCAAGGAGGAGCTGTTCGCCGAGCTGGTCCGCTCGATGCGGCTACAGCTCCGCCGGGCGCAGGCCGCAGCGATGGACCCCGAGGCCGATCCGCTCACGCGCATCCGCCAGGGCACCGAGGCCTCGGTGGTGTTCATGGCCGAGCACCGCGCGTACTTCGCCCTGCTCGACGTGGAACGGTCGCAGGACGAGCTGAGCGGCCGCGGCTCCGATGTGGCCGACGTGCTGCGCGAGGGCAGTGACGTGTACGCAACCGACGTGGTGCGCCTCGTGCGCGACGCACAACAGCAGGGGCTGGTGCCCGACGGCGACCCACAGCTGTACGCGGTGGGTGTGCTGGGGGTGGTGTCGTCGTTCAGCCATGCGCTGCGCAACGGTTCGCTCGACGTCGACGTGGACGAGCTCGCCGCGTTCGTGGGCGGCTGGGTGATGCGGGCGCTGGCCGGCGAGACCGTCGCCCGCTGACCGGTCGCGGTCAGACGGCGAGGGCGTCGAGCTCGGCCGCGAGCTCGGGGTGGTCGACACGCATGACACTCACGAAGGCGTCGACGATCTGCGGTTCGAACTGGGCCCCGCGAGCGCCGACGATGTAGGTGATCGCCTCCAGCGGGGTCCAGGCGTGCTTGTAGGTGCGATGGCTCGTCAGCGCGTCGTAGACGTCGGCCACGGTGACGATGCGGCCGCTCAACGGGATGCCCTCACCGGCCAGGCCGTTCGGGTACCCGGTGCCGTCCCAGCGCTCGTGGTGGTTCAACGCCACCTCGGCCGCGAGCTGGATGAGCGGCGAGGAGCTGCCGGCCAGGATCTCGGCACCGACCGTCGTGTGCGTCTTCATCACGTCGAACTCGGCCGGCGTGAGCGGGCCCGGCTTCATCAGGATCGAGTCGGGCACGGCGACCTTGCCGATGTCGTGGAGCCGACCCGCCAGGCGAAGCTGCGACACCCACTCGCGATCGGAGCCGAGTTCGGTGGCGATCGATGCCGACAGGTCACCGACCCGGATGGTGTGCTCGCCGGTGTCGGTGTCGCGGAACTCGGCCAGCACTGCGAGGCGCTGGAACGCCTCGAGCTGGTACTCCTCGAGGTCGTAGGTGCGACCGCGGACCAGGGCTTCGAGCTCACCGGTGCGGAGACGCAGGATCTCGGCCTGCTGACGGGCGGCCTCGGTGTCGTGCGCGACCTGGAGGGTCTTGATCCGGAGATCGGCGCCCTCGCTGAAGATCGTCTCGTGGACCCGGAACCGCTCCTCCTGATACCCGAGCGCCGCCTCGAAGTCGCCGAGCTCCTTGCACGTCGTGGCGAGCTCGGCGAGCGCGGTGAGCTGGCGTGGCAGCGACACGGCCTCGCGGGCGACGTCGAGCGCACGGCGGTAGTGATCTTGGGCCTGGCGTCGGTCGGAGCCTGCGATCGCGGCCTTGCCCTGCACCATGGCGACGGCGAACAGCGCATCGGTGTCGTACTCCACGTCGTTGTTGCTGATCAGCCGTTCGGCTTCATCGAGGTACACGGCCGCTTCGTCGAGCATCCGCATCTCGCAATAGGACGAGGCGAGCTGGGTCAGGAGCAGCGGGACGTACTCGACGGCGTGTTGGCGACTCATCTCGAGCGCCTCGGCCGCGAGGCTGATCGCCAGGAGGTGCTCGGCGCGGCTCGCTCGGACCTCGCTGATGTTGTTGAGGATCAGGATGTGGTTGCCGTACCAGTTGGCATCGCGTTGTTCGGCTTCGTTGCTGACCCGCAGCGCTGCCTCGTACGTGACCAGCGCACGATCGGCGTCGCCGAGTTCGTGGTGGATGACCGCGATCGCGTTCAGCAGCGCCCCTTCGGCGGCGCGGTCGCCACTGGTGCGGTAGAGCTCGATGGCCTTCAACCCGTAGCCGAGGGCTTCGGTGAAGTTGCCAGCGGCCTGATGCACGAGGCCGATCAAGTTGAGCGAGAAGGCCTCGATGACGATGGCACCGGATTTGCGGGCGAGGTCACGGGCGTCGAGGGCGAGCGCGAAGGCATCGTTGGCCTTGCGACCGGTGTAGGCGATCGACGCGAGCCGGAACAGCGCTTCGGCCTCGCCGGCCTCGTCGTTCAGCGAGCGGGCCAACACCCGGGCCTGCTGGGCCATCGATCGGGCAGCGTCCTCGTCGGTCACCTGGCAGGCGCGCGCGTCGTCGAGCAGATCGCGGATCGACCTCGTCACCCCAGAGTTCTCGACCAACTGCATCACCCGAATCGCCAAACTCGTGTTCCCTTCGCAACGCAGCACAGCGCGACGCGCGCGGCCCGTGGCCAAAGGCTAATGAAACGGGCCGCTCGATGCACGGATCACCCGGCACTCTTGGGTGAAGCTTGAACGTGCGACACACGGTGTCGACCTCGACGAGAACCTGAGAGTTCGAGAGGCCTCGATCGCACCCTGCGTGGCCCGCCCTCACCCTGCGCGTCGGCGGCGACGGGGTGGCGACGGGGTGGCGACGGGGTGGCGACGGGGTGGCGACGGGTGGCGACGGGGTGGCGACGGGGCGGCGACGGGGCGGCGAGGTGGGGCCGACCTGGTCGCACGGGAACCGTCCCCGGGATCGCCCCCTATCGTGTTCGGATGCATGTCGGAGGGCGGCGCGTCGAGAGTTCGGCGGTTGCCGCGCTCGTGCCCGTGCTGATCGTGCTGCCGGTCTCGCTCGTGGCGCTCGCGGTGTTCTGGTTCGTGATCCGGTTCGTGTGGGACCTGTCGTACACCTGGTTCGCGGTCGGCTACCTCGCAGGCGCCGTGTTGCTGTTCGTCCGGCCGATCCAGACCGTGCTGCTCACCCGGTTGCTCGGTGCCCGTCCACCCACCAGGGAGGAGCGGGTGCGCCTCGACACGGCGTGGCGGTCGGTGTTGCAGGCCGCTCGGCTCCCGCGGCACCGGTACGTGCTCGCGGTGCTGCCCGCCGACGAACTGAACGCGTTCGCCTGCGGCGGCCACCTGGTGATCGTCACGTCGCTCGCGGTCGAGACGCTTCCCCGCGACGAGCTCGCCGGGGTGTTGGCGCACGAGCTCAGCCACCACCTCGGGTTCCACACCGTGGCGTTGACGGTCGCCCAGTGGCTGAGCGTGCCGGTGCTCCTGCTCGCCCGCATCGGGTTCTTCCTCCAGAGCGTGGCGTCCGCGGCGACACAGAGCTATGCGAGCCACTCCGCTGCGCTCACGGCGATCGGCCGCCTGGTGGGCGCCGTGCTCACGACGATCTCGTGGCTGTTCCTCAGCGGGCTGCTCGTGGCGAACGCCGTCGGCAACGTCGCCGGACGGGGCGCCGAGTTCCAGGCCGACCAGCGGGCCGTGCATCTCGGCTTCGGCCCCCAGTTGTCGAACGCTCTCCGCCGTGTGGTGGCCATGGGCGGCGGCGAGCGGCCGCGCACGCTGCGCGAGCACCTCGCGGCCACGCATCCACCGGCGCTGACACGGGTCGCGAAGATCGAGGCGCTGCGCCATGTCCAGGCGGGCGGGCAGTTCGGCGGGCAGCTCGGCGGGCAGGAGTTCCGGCGCTGACGGTGCGGCCGTCGGCTGCCGGTCGGCGGGCCCGGCGGCATCGCCTACGGTGGCGGCATGCACCTCGCCCATGAACGCACCGGGAGCGGACGACCGCTCGTCCTCGTCCACGGCATCACCGAGTCACGTCGCACCTGGGACCCGCTGGTCCCCGCGCTCGCCGAGCGGTACGACGTGCTGTGCGTCGATCTGCGCGGCCATGGCGACTCGCCCCACGGCGACGTGTACGACCCGATCACGCTCGCGACCGACGTGGCCGAGACCGTCGACGCGGTGGGCATGGTGTCGCCGCTCGTGGTGGGCCACTCCCTCGGCGGCATCGTCGCCAGCGCGTACGCCGCGGTCGCTCGCCCCCGGGCGGTCGTCAACATCGACCAGCCGTTGCGGTTGGCCGACTTCAAGGCCGGCCTCGAGCAGCTCGAGCCGATGCTGCGCGGCGACGACGCCTCGTTCCGCACGGCGATCGATCTGGTGTTCCAGTCGATGATGGGACCGCTCGGCGCCGACGAGGTCGAGCGGGTCGGCGCGCTGCGTCGAGCCGATCAGTCCGTCGTGCTGGGCATCTGGGGCACCGTGTTCGAGTCGACGCCCGAGGAGCTCGACGCGACCGTGGCCGCGCTCGCCGGTGCGATCACGGTGCCGTACCTGTCATTGCACGGCATCGATCCCGGCGAGGAGTACACGCACTGGCTGCGCAAGCTGGTGCCGTCGGCCACCGTCGAGGTGTGGCCCGAGCAGGGTCACTATCCGCACCTCATCCACCGCGACCGCTTCGTGGAACGGGTCGTCGACTTCGACGCACTCCGCTGAACCGGCACGGGCGCAGCCCGGGCCCGCTGCGCGTTCACCACGTGGCGATGGGGGCCACCGTTGCCCCGAGCACCTCCAGCAGCGTCGCCGGCGCGAGCTCGAGGTCGAGGCCACGGCGGCCACCGCTCACGAAGATCGTGTCGGACAGTTCGCACGTCTCGTCGATCACGGTGCGCAGGCGCTTCTTCTGCCCGAACGGACTGATCCCGCCCACCACATAGCCGGTGATCCGCTCGGCGGTCGCCGGCGCGCACATCTCGGCCCGCTTCGCACCGACGGCCGTGGCGATCTCCTTCATCGACAGCTGCGCCGTGACCGGGACGATGCCCACCACCTGTGTCACGCCCCCGCCGCTGCCGGTGACGTCGGCGAGCAACGTCTTGAACACCCGGTCGGCCTCGACGCCGAGCGCCCGCGCGGCCGCGAGGCCGTAGCTCCGCTCGGCGGGGTCGTGGACGAACTCGTGCACCGTGAACACGGCGCCGGCGCGCTGCAGCTCGACGACGGCGGGGGTCACGGTCGGCGATGGTACCGACCGGCCGTCGGGGCGTCCGGATCATGGCAGCCCGCTCGACGGACCTCACCGGCTCTGGGAGACTGGCGCCGTGGTCCTCCATGATCCGGATGCCTCGGTCG
>JBILUM010000305.1:0-4441 GCA_044370995.1 Ilumatobacteraceae bacterium
ATCGGGCGGCACCCGCAGCTTCACCAGGATCACCATGCCCGACAGGAAGGCCATCACGGCGACCGCTCGCAGGGCTCGGTGGTAGGCGTCGATCGGGATGATGTCGGCGTTGCCGACGATCGAGATCACGGTCGCCACGCCGAGCCCGCCACCCAGGTACCGGAGCGAGCTGAGCATCGCGCTCGCCTGGCCCATCTGGCGCTCGGCGACACCGCGGAGTGCGAGCGCCATCGTGGGCGCGTAGACGATGCCCCAACCGATGTTGAACAACAGCGCGCCCGGCAGGATGCCGGTGAGGTAGTTCGGGTGCTCTTCGAGTCGGATCGACTGCCACACCATGCCGACCGCTGGCAGCAGCGCTCCGTAGACGATGATCCGCCGCGTGCCGAAGCGCTCCGCCATGCGGCCGGCGGCGAATCCGACGATGGCCGCAGCGATCGGGAAGGGCGTGAGGGCGAGGCCGGCGCGCAGGAGCGAGTAGTCCCAGTGCTGCACCATGAACAGCGGGTAGAGCAACCAGCTCGCCGTGCCTGCGGCGGTGAACCCGACGTTCACCAGGTTGACCGCGGTCATGTTCGGTGCGCGCATCAGGCGCAGGTCGAGCATCGGTTCCGGGTGGACGAGCGACCGGTGGACGAACCACGGGAGGAACACGACCGCCCCGATGATGCAGGCGATCACGAACGGCGACGTGATCCCGAGGTGCGGGCCTTCGGTGATGACCGCGGCGACCATCGCGACGCCGAGGGTGCCGAGGAGCGTGCCCAGCAGATCGAGCCGCCCCACGGGTGCGGCCGCGGGGCGTCCTTCGGGGAGCACACGGGTGGACAGGACGAGCGAGGCCGCGGTGGCGACGAGCGGCACGACGAACACCCAGCGCCACCCGAACTGCTCGGACACGATCGCCGAGAACGACGGGCCGATCGCCGCGCCCATCGTGCCGAGACCGGTCCACGTGGCGATCGCGCTCGGTCGGCGCGACGAGGGGAACTGTTCGAGCACCAGGCTGAGCGACGACGGGCTCGCCATCGCGGCGCCGACTGCCTGACCGAGTCGGGCGGCGACGAACACCCACGCAGTGGGAGCCAGGGCGAGCACCAACGACGCCACGCAGAACACGCCGACGCCGGCCACGAAGACCCGGCGCCGCCCGAGACGGTCGGCGAGCCGTCCGCCGAGGAGCATGAGCGAGGCGAGCGCGATGGAGTAGCCCGTGATGCCCCACGACAGTCCGGTGCGGCTGGCGCCATCGAACTCGGCCTCGATCGCCGGGAAGACGACGTTCACCGCGGTGACCGCCATGCCGACCACCATCGCCGTCGCGGAGGCGAGCACGAGTCCCCACCAGGCTCTCGCCTCCACGTGCTCGCGCACGGGGCGCGGCACGCGCTGGGAGCCCTGCGAGCCCTGGGAGGTGACCGACATCGGGTGGTGACCGTAGCGAGCCGACGCCGTCGCACCTGGGTCCGGCCGACGCCGGTCGGGGCGCGGGTCGGGTGGGGTCGGGGGGTGCGCTCGACGTGCTGGCTAGGGTCCTGCGGATGAGCCGGGGCACCCGCTGACGTGGTCGACATCGCCACCCGCGTCTACGACCACGCCTGGCGGATCGACCCGATCGTCCGCTCGCTGCTCGACACCGACTTCTACAAGCTGTTGATGTGCCAGTCGGTGCTGCGCAACCGGCCCGACGTCGAGGTCGAGTTCCGACTGGTGAACCGCACGCCGTCGGTGCGGCTCGCCGACCTCGTCGACGAGGGGCAGCTGCGCGAGCACCTCGACCATGCCCGCACGCTCCGACTCACCCGCGGCGAGTCGACCTGGCTGCGCGGCAACACCTTCGCCGGCAAGCGGCAGATGTTCTCCAGCCCGTTCATGGAGTGGCTCGACCAGGTGCGGTTGCCCGAGTACCACCTCGAGGTGCGCGACGGGCAGTTCGAGCTGACCTTCACCGGCGCATGGCCCGAAGTGATGCTGTGGGAGGTGCCGGCGCTGTCGATCCTGATGGAACTGCGGAGCCGGGCGGTGTTGCGGGGCATGGGCCGGTTCGAGCTGCAGGTGCTGTATGCGCGGGCGATGACCCGGGTGTGGGAGAAGCTCGAACGACTGCGCTCGCTCGACGCCCTTCGGGCCACGGGCCTCCTGATGGGTGACTTCGGGACACGCCGACGGCATTCGTTCCTGTGGCAGGACTGGTGCGTGCAGGCCCTGGAGGAGGGCCTCGGCGATCGCTTCGTGGGTACCTCGAACTGCCTGATCGCGATGCGGCGTGACCTGGAGGCGATCGGCACCAATGCGCACGAACTGCCGATGGTGACGGCCGCGCTGGCCGACACCGACGACGAGTTGCGCCAGGCGCCGTACCGGGTGCTCGAGGACTGGCATGCCGAGCACGACGGCAACCTGCGGGTGTTGCTGCCCGACACGTTCGGCACCGAGTCGTTCCTGCGGGGCGCGCCCGACTGGCTGGCCACGTGGACCGGCATCCGCATCGACTCCGGCGACCCGGTGCGCTCGGCCGAGATGGCGCTCGACTGGTGGGAGGCCCACGGCGAGGACCTGAGCACGAAGCTGGTGATCTTCTCCGACGGACTCGACGTCGACGAGATCGAACGCCTGCACCTGCACTTCGCCGATCGGGTGCGGGTGTCGTTCGGCTGGGGCACGATGCTCACGAACGACTTCCGGGGCCTGGTGGCCGACGATCGCCTGGCACCGTTCAGTCTGGTGGCGAAGGCGATGTCGGCGAACGGTCGGCCGACGGTGAAGCTGAGCGACAACCCGAACAAGGCGCTCGGCCCGCCCGATCTGGTCGAGCACTACCGCCGAGTGTTCGGCACCGAAGCGGGGGAGACCCAACCCGTCGTCGTGTGAGCGAGGAGGCGTTCATCGCCCCGTCTCAGGTGGTCGGATCGCCTGGTCAGGCGTTCTCGGCGAGTTCGCGTTCGAGGCTGGCTCGCCGCTCTGCCCCGATGCCGATGCCGGCGGGGCTGATGCCATCCCCCTGCTCGCATCTGCGATAGAGCAGGACGAGTCCGTTCTCGAAGTTGCCGACGAGACAGAACTTGTCGGCGACCACCTGGTTCGGTGCATCGCTGCCGAAGTTGCTCGACGCGTTCGGCTCGTACCAGCCGGTCCAGAAGTTGGTGAGGATCAGCCAGTCGGCCGAGGCCACGTCGTCGGCCAGGCTCGAGCCCTCGTCGTCGGCGAGGCCCGGGTCCATCTCGATGAAGTAGGTGGCGGGTTCGAGCTCGGGGAACATGAAGTAGAACACGACATCGCTGTAGATCGTGCGGCTCAGGTCGGCCGGCCCCACCAGCAGACGTTCCCCCGGTTGCGACAGGCGGTCGAGCTCGTCGATCGCTGCCTGGCTGGCCACCTGCAGCGGCACGTTGCCGAACCAGAAGTTCCGGTCGCCACGGCTCACCTGATAGCCGCCGACCTTGTCGCCCACCGAGATCCGTGCGTACAGGAGATACGTGCGGTACGTGTAGAACGGCATCACGACGAGCATCGTGATCGCCAGCACGGCGGCGATCGCTGCGTCACGACGCAGCCCGACGAACCTCGGTCGCACCACCGTCGAGACCTCGGCCAGCAGTGCCGGCAGCAGCGCGAACGACACGCACGAACCCCATGCGAGATGAGTCGAGTCGGGACGCTGCAGCGCCTGCGGCAGGAGACCGAGCCCGAGCAACGATGCGCACATCAGCGTGAGGCGCTGCGGCGTGTCACCGTGGCGGCGCCGGAGCCAGATCGTCGTGCCGACGACCCCGAACGCGCACACGATGACGACCCAGAACCACAGCCACAGCTGGTGGTTGGCCGCAAGGGCGGGCAGCCTCCACCACGGAGCATCCGCGGGGCCCTCGACCACTGCCTGGAGTGCACCGTCGACCTTGCCGAAGCTCGGCGGCTGGGGAAGTTCGCGCCCCGGCCGCAGTTCCTTCACCGGCTCGGTGACCATGCCGCGCCACGCGGCCGGGATGCCGGCGACGGCCAGGTGGATCCACATCGGCGTGAGCCCGACGATGGCGCCGATGGAGGCCGAGCGAAACGCGCGGGCCTTCCACCACATGAAGCCGTGGGCGATGCCGAGCGCCAGGACGAGGTCGGGCCGGAAGCTCAACGCGAACCCGGCGAGCGCCCCCGACGCGACGAGCGCCAGCGTGCGGTCGCGGTCGCTGGTGTGCAGGGCGCGCACGCCGAACACGACGCTCCACAGCGCGAGCGCGACCGCGCCTTCCCAGGCGAGCGCCGACAGGCCGATCGGGGTGAGCACGAGGAACGTGACCGTGACCGCGGAGATGGTGGCGAGGCGGTGGCCCCACGGCCGGGTGAGGGCGTAGATCGCGAAGATGATGCCGAGGTGCTGCAGCAGGCCGAAGCCGCGTTGCGCCTCGAGCGTGTAGCCGAACACCTCGTACCAGCCCATCAACACGTG
>JBILUM010000200.1:0-5481 GCA_044370995.1 Ilumatobacteraceae bacterium
GAGATCATGCACCCTTCGGACCGGGAAGGCCAGGTGGGTCGTGTGACGCTACGGTCCTCGCCATGAATCAGAACCCGATGTCGGTCACCGATGCCGTGCACCGTCGCTCGTCCATCCGCGACTTCCTCGACACGCCGATCGACGACCAGGTGCTGCGCGACCTGCTCTCCGATGCTGCGCGGGCGCCGAGCGGCGGCAACGTGCAGCCGTGGCGGGTGTACGTGGCGAACGGCGAGTCGATGGCCCGACTGCGCGAGTACCTGCCCTCGCAACCGCCCATCGAGTCGCCCGAGTACGACATCTACCCGAAGAACCTCACCGAGCCGTACCGCACCAACCGCTTCACGGTCGGCGAGCAGATGTACGCGCTGCTGGGCATCCCGCGCGAGGACAAGACGGCCCGGCTCACCCAGTTCGCCCGCAACGGCGATTTCTTCGGGGCTCCTGCCGCGATCTTCTGCTTCGTCGACCGCCAGATGGGCCCACCGCAGTGGAGCGACCTCGGCATGTTCCTGCAGACCTTCATGCTGCTCGCCGTCGAGCGAGGCCTGGCCACCTGCGCACAGGAGTACTGGTCGGTGCGCCACGGTGCGATCGCCGGCTTCGTCGGTGCCCCCGAGGAGGAGATGCTGTTCTGCGGCATCTCGATCGGCCACCCGAACCCCGACGCGCCCGTGAACGCCCTGCGCAGCGAGCGCATGCCGCTCGACGACTGGGCTCGCTTCGTCTGATCCCGGCCCGGCCCCGGTTGCGTACCCTGCTCGATCGGGTCCGTCCCACCTACTCGGCCGCCACCGCCTGATCCCGACCTCACGTTCCGGTCATGACCAGTTCCCAGTCCGGCTGTTCCGTCCGTTCTGATCGAGCTTCCGCACGCGGTGCGAGACGAGGCGAGATCAGAAGGTCGTTCGGGACGGCGGGTCTCCGTCGCGTGATTCGCAGAACGATCGTGCGGTGAATGGATCCGGGGGTGGGTTAGTGTGCGGACACTATGCGCTTCGCTCTCGATGATCAGCCGATCGACTTCGTCGACGGCGATTCGGTGGCCGTGGCGGTGGTGCGGTCGGGGCAGCACCCGCAGCACGGAGGCGCCCTGTGCCTCACCGGTGACTGCGGCAACTGCTCGGCCGACGTCGACGGCGTGCCGTTCACCCGCACCTGCCTCACCCCGGCCCGGCCGGGGTTGCGCGTGCGTCGGCACCCGGCCGTCGGCGGACCTCCGCTGCAGCTCGCCGCCCCGAAGAACCCCGTCCAGTCGCCGGTCCACGCCGGCGTCGAGGTGCACCGACGCCACGTCGACATCGCGGTCATCGGTGCCGGCGAGTCGGGGAGAGCCGAGGCCGTCCGGCTCCGCGCCGACGGACGCGAGGTGCTCGTCCTCGACTCGGGCAACGGCGACGACGTGGTCGGCGTCTACCCCGGCCCGCTCGTGGTGGTGCGCACGCCGGAACACATGCTCCACGTGCACGCGCACGAGGTCGTCATCGCCACCGGCGCAGCGGAGGTGCACCCGGTGTGCGAGGGCAACATGCTCCGCGGCATCGTGCTCGCCGGTGCCGCCGACCTGTTGCGCAGCCGGGGTGTCGATCTCGGCACCACCGTCACGGTCGACATCGCCGAGCTCGCCCGCTTCGAAGGCGACGACGGTCGGGTCAGCCGGGTGGTGTTCGCCGACGGCCGCACCGAGGCGTGCGACACGGCGATCGTCACCAGCCGCACCAAGGCGCCGCGCGACCTGCTCGCCCGCATGGTGAGCGATCCCAACGTGCGCGTGGTGGGCCCGGCGGCGCAGCGTTTCGACCTCCCGCCCGTGCCGGTCGAGGGGTTCGTGTGCCCGTGTTCGAAGATCACCGTCGGCGACCTGCAGATGGTGTGGGACAAGGGTTTCCAGCACCTCGAGCTCGTGAAGCGGGCGGCCCTGTGCGGCACCGGCACCTGTCAGGGCGGCGTCTGCATGCCGCACCTGCGCTCGTTCGTCAGCGACAAGCAGGGCGTCGAGGCGGCACCGTTCACCGGCCGTCCGGCGTCGCGTCAGCTCACGATCGCCGAGGCCGCCGCCGACGTGTTCCTCGACCCGTTCCGACGCAGTGCACTCCACGACGAGCACCTGAAGCTCGGCGCGCAGATGGACCGCTTCGGCGGCTGGTGGCGCCCGTGGAACTACGGCGACGCCATGCGCGAGTACTGGGCGGTGCGCGAGGGCGTGTCGCTCGGCGACGTGTCGACGCTCGGCAAGATGATCGTCACCGGTCCCGACGTGGTGGAGGCGCTCGAGCGCCTCTACCCCACCACGATCGCCGACATCCGTCCCGGTCGCAGCCGGTACGTGCTGCTGCTCAACGAGCGGGGCCACCTCATCGACGACGGAATGGTGTGCCGGGAGAGTGACGACAGGTTCGTCCTCACGTTCACCTCCGGCGGCGCCGCCTTCGCGGAGGCCTGGGTGCGCGACTGGATCGACACGTGGGGCCTCGACGTGCGGATCATGGACCGCACCATCTCCCACGGCGCGATCAACGTCACCGGCCCGCTCGCCGGGGCGCTCCTCCAGCGGGTCGGCGTGGCCGAGCCGCCGAAGTTCCTGCAGCACCGTCACGCAGCCGTCGCGGGCATCGACTGCCACATCATGCGCCTGTCGTTCACCGGCGAGGCGAGCTTCGAGCTGCACCACCCGGTGGCACACTCGGTCGAGCTGTGGCAGGCGCTCATGGAGGCCGGCCGCGACATGAACATCACCCCGCACGGGTTGCAGGCGCTGTTCGCGTTGCGGCTCGAGAAGGGTCACGTGATCGTCGGCATGGACACCGAGCTCGACTCGACGCCGCGCCGGCTGAACATGGACTGGGCGGTGAAGATGGACAAGCCCGACTTCATCGGCCGCACGGCGCTCGCCCGAACTGCCGACCTGCCCGACCGGCGGCGGCTGTTCGGGTTCACGATGGACGGGCCGGCACCCACCGAGGGCGCGCCGATCTACGTGGGCGACCGCATCGTCGGCCACGTGGCGTCGACGTTCACCTCGCCGATCCTCGGCAGGGCCGTGATGCTCGGCTGGCAGAAGCACGAACCGTGGGCCGACACGGTCACCATCGACGGCCGGCCGGCCACGGTCGCCCACACCCCGTTCTACGACCCGGAGGGTGCCCGTGCACGCGCCTGAACGACTCGACGGCCTCCGGGTCGTCGCCACGCCCGACGCGCTCGACCACGCCTGGTTCGAGGGCGACGTGGTCGTGTTCCGCATCGCCCACGACGAGGTGATCGCGTTCGGCGCGGTCGTCGCCGAGGTGCCCGACGAGCACGCCATCGTCGAACGCGAGACGGCCTTCGTCGGCTGGGGTCTCTCGTACGCCGAGTTCGACGATCTCGTCGCTCGGCACGTCGAGTGGCCGCTGCCGACGCAACGCCCGGCGCTCGCCCAGGGCCTCGCTGCGGGTCTGCCCGTGAAGCTGTGGTTCGACCACGACCGGGTGCTGCTCGTGGTGTCGAGCGGGTTCGCCCACGAGGTGGTCGAGCGGTTCCGGCTCCCGGCGTTCGCCGAGACCGTCACGAAGCAGGACACGAGGCAGGTGCGAGCATGAACGAGTTCGTCGAGACCCTGCTCGAGCTCACCTGGCACGAGCCGAAGTCGAGCTACGACGTCGTCATCATCGGCGGCGGTGGCCACGGCCTGGCGACCGCCTACTACCTGGCCACACAGCACGGCATCACCAACGTCGCCGTGCTCGAGGCCGACTACATCGGCTCGGGTAATTCGGGCCGCAACACCACCATCATCCGCGCCAACTACGGCATCCCCGAGTCGATCCGGTTCTACCAGCACAGCCTCGACCTGTACTCGACGCTCGAGCAGGAGACCGGCTGCTGGATCATGCACGCCACCAAGGGCCTGCTCTGGCTGGCACACACCGAGTCGGCCATGCGCAACGAACGTGCGCGGGCGATGCTCAACACCGCGTGCGGTGCCGAGACGGTGCTGGTCGACCCGACCGAGATCAAGGCGCTCGTGCCCCAGCTCGACCTGTCGGGCGGCGGTCGCTACCCGGTGCTCGGCGCCAGCTATCACATCCCCGCCTCCACCGCCCGCCACGACCGTGTGGTGTGGGCGTACGCACAGGGTGCGATGCAGCGCGGCGTGCACGTGCTGCAGAACACGCCGGTCACCGGGCTCATCCGCGACGGTGACCGTGTGGTCGGCGTCCGCACGGCACACGGTGACATCGCTGCAGGGGTCGTGATGAGCGCCGTCGGCGGCAACGTCAGTCAGATCGCCGCACACGCCGGCGTGCGGTTGCCGGTGCGCACGCATCCACTGCAGGCCTTCGTCACCAACGGCTACGCCCAGGGGTTCGGCCCGATCATCAGCGACACCGAACTGCTCTGCTACATCAGCCAGACCGCCCGCGGGCAGATGCTGATCGGCCATGAGTACGACCGCGAGACCAGCTACTCGCTGCAGTCGTCGTTCCAGTTCCTGCAGGCCAACGCGATCAAGATGAGCTACCTGCTCCCCTTCGTGCGCGACCTGAAGATCCTGCGCCAATGGACCGGGCGGTGCGACGTGTCGGCCGACTTCTCCCCCATCATGGGATTCACCGGTGTCGACGGCTTCGTGATCACCACCGGATGGGGCACCTGGGGCTTCAAGGCGATCCCGGCGGGCGGCGAGGCGATGGCCGAGCTGATCGCCACGGGGCGCACGCCGGAGCTGATCGAGCCGTTCGCCCTCAGCCGCTTCGCAGCGGACCATTCGATGGCCGACCAAGGATCGACAGGTACCCGCTGATGCTGATCGTCACCTGCCCCAACTGCGGACCACGACCGGTGGAGGAGTTCCGCTTCGGCGGCGAGCTCCCCCAGCCGCCCGAGTCGATCACCGACCCGTTCGAACGCGACCTCGACCAGGTGTGGATGTTCACCAACGTCGCCGGCGTGCAGACCGAGCGGTGGTTCCACGATGCCGGGTGTCATCGGTGGCTCACCGCCACCCGCGACACCAGCATCGACCGCTTCATCGACTGACGCCGAACGCCCGTCGCTCTTCCCGGCCGGTGTGCCGGCCCGGTCTGCCCGGGTCAGGCCGGCTTGCGCTGCAGCTCGATGAGCTGCTCGACCGGGATGTGACAGCGCATCGCGTGCCCGGGTGACACCTCGGCCAGCGGCGGCTCGGTCACGTCACAGATGCCCATCATCACGCGAGGACAGCGAGGATGGAACACGCACCCCGACGGCGGGTTGGCCGGGCTCGGGATCTCGCCGTCGAGGCGGATGCGCACCTTCTCCTCGCCATCGACGCTCGGGATGGCCGACAGCAGTGCCTCGGTGTACGGGTGGTTGGGCCCGTGGAACACGTCGTCGGTGGGGCCCACCTCCTGAATGCGCCCGAGGTACATCACTGCGATGCGGTCGGCCAGGTAGCGCACCACGCCCATGTCGTGGGTGATGAACACGTAGCTGGTGCGCTGCTCGCTCTGCAGATCG
>JBILUM010000201.1:0-5466 GCA_044370995.1 Ilumatobacteraceae bacterium
GCGCGCGCCACACGATCGAACGGTCATCGGCGACGAGCCAAGCAACCCTGGTTCATCCTCGTACCGGCGATCGCCGCCGCACTCGTCGCGATCGCGCCGATCGCCTATCTGGTCGACCAGGCGCTCCAACGAGGGTGGAGCGAGGTCGTCGACGAACTCTGGAGAGCACGCACCCGCGACCTCGTGCTGCGCAGCGTCGGCCTGGCCGCCACGGTGACGGTGCTCAGCGTGATGATCGGCGTGACCGCGGCGTGGCTCGTCGTGCGCAGCGATCTCCGGGGTCGGCGCCTCCTCGCGGTCGTGTTCGCGCTGCCACTCGCGATCCCGTCGTACCTCGCGGCATTCGCGTGGGTGTCGTGGCGGCCCGGCCTCGCCGGGTTCGACGGCGCGACCCTCGTGCTCACCAGCGTGTCGTACCCGTTCGTCTATCTCCCGGCGGCCGCCGCGCTCCGTCACCTCGATCCTGCGCAGGAGGAAGTCGCCCGTTCGCTCGGGCGACGCCGGCTCGATGTCGCCTTCGGCCTGACGCTGCGGCAGATCCGCCCGGCCATCACGGCCGGCGCGCTGCTGGTGGCCCTCTACGTCCTCAGTGACTTCGGTGCGGTCGCCGCCATGCGCTACGAGGTGTTCACCTGGGTCATCTACGGCGCGTACCGCGCCGGGTTCAACCCGAGTCGAGCTGCGATCCTGGCCTCGGTGCTGGTGCTCGTGGCACTCGTGCTCGTCGTGTTCGAGGCCCGCGCCCGCGGTCGCGCCACCCAGGCCCGGCTCGGCAGCGGCAGCGCCCGCGCCGCCACGCCGGTGCGCCTGGGTCGAGCGGCGGTGCCGGCATGGGCGTTCGTCGGGGCCGTGATCGGTGCAGCGATCGTCTTCCCGATCGGCCGTGTGATCCAGTGGGTCGTCACGTTCGAGTCGTCCGAGGTCGACTGGTCCGATGTCGGTCGAGCCCTGTCGGGCACCGTTCGGCTGTCGTTGCTGGCAGCGCTCGCCACCGTCGTCGTCGCCCTGCCGGTCGGGGTGCTCGCAGCGCGGTTCCGGTCGAGGACGAGCGCCGCGATCGAGAGCGCCACCTACGTCGCGCACGCGCTGCCGGGCATCGTGATCGCGATCTCGTTGGTGTTCGTCGGTGTACGCCTGCTCCGTCCGGTGTACCAGGAGACCCCGCTGCTCGTGCTCGGGTACGTGGTGCTCTTCCTGCCACTCGCGGTCGGCTCGGTGCGATCGTCGATCGAGCAGTCGTCGATCCGGGTCGAGGAGATCGCGAGGAGCCTCGGATGCCGGCCGATGGGCGTGCTGTGGAGGGTGACGGTGCCGCTCGCGCTGCCGGGCATCGCTGCGGGCGCCGCGCTCGTCATGCTGTCGACGATGAAGGAGTTGCCGGTCACCTTGATCCTGCGCCCGACCGAGACCGACACGCTCGCGACCGAGCTGTGGCGATTCACCGCGGTCAGCGACTACGCCGATGCGGGACCGTACGCACTGGCACTCGTCGTGTTCGCCGCGATCCCGACGGCGGTGCTGAGCGTCGTCGGGGCGGGCCGACGAGACGTGGGTGGACATGGCTGACCCAGCGCACCCCTCGCACCGGGACGCTGACGCAGCACTCGAGGTACGCGGGCTCATGAAGTCGTTCGGTTCGACGCCGGTGCTCACCGGCGTCGACCTCGTCGTCCCCGCCGGCAGCGTGACCGCGGTGCTCGGTCCGTCCGGCGGCGGCAAGACCACACTGCTGCGCATCATCGCCGGCTTCGAGCGTCCCGACCGGGGCACCGTCTCCATCGCCGGCACCGTCGTCGCCGACGATCGTCACAGCACGCCGCCGGAACAACGCCGTGTCGGTGTCGTCCCGCAGGAGGGCGCACTGTTCCCGCACCTGTCGATCGCGGGCAACGTCGGGTTCGGGCTCGATCGCAGCGAACGGGCGAGCGGCAGGATCGCCGAGGTGCTCGAGCTCGTCGGCCTGCCCGGCATCGAGCGCAAGCGGCCGCACGAGCTGTCCGGCGGCATGCAGCACCGAGTCGCGCTCGCCCGTGCGCTCGCGCCGCGGCCGGCGATCGTCATGCTCGACGAGCCGTTCTCGTCGCTCGACGCAGGGCTGCGCGCCCAGGTGCGCGCCGAGGTGCTCGAAGCGCTGCACGCGAGCCGGGCGACCGCGGTGATCGTCACCCACGACCAGCTCGAGGCGCTGTCGATCGCCGATCAGGTGGCCGTCCTCCTCGACGGCCGCATCGCCCAGGCCGCAGCACCGTCGCAGGTGTACCACCGTCCGGCCACGCTCGAGGTGGGATCGTTCGTCGGCGAGGCCGTCGTGCTGCCGGGCCACCTCGACGCCGTCGACACCGCACGCGCGCACGGTCCGACCACGGTGACCTGCGAGCTCGGCACCATCGAGATCGTCGACTCCGACAGCTCCGACAGCTCCGACAGCTCCGACAACTCGGCTGTCGTGACCACCGATCGGGGCACGGCCGTCGACGTACTGATCCGCCCGGAACAACTGGCGTTGGTCGATGGCGGCCACGCGCACGGACAGCGCGGCGCGACGGGCGTCGTCGTCGGGCGTCAGTACTACGGCCACGACGCAGTGGTGGCCGTGCGGCTGGGCAGCGGACGGGTGGTGACGGCACGGCTCCAGGCCCAGGGCCTGCCGGCCATCGGCACCGATGTGACTGTGCGCACTCACGGACCCGTGTCGGTGTTCGGCCGCCCCGGCGTCTGCTGACGCCGACGCGCTCGACGATCGACTCGGCCCGGTCACGAGACGGCGGCGGCGCCCGACCCGTCAGGCGCTGCGCGCCGCCCACCACGAGCGGAGCAGCGCGACCGCCTCGTCATGATCGATGGCACCGTGCGCACGAGCGTGCTCGAGCAGCATCGCCCGGGCCTCACCCACCGCACGACCCGGCTCGATGCCGAGGATCTCCATGATCTCGGCGCCGTCGAGCTCGGGTCGCTCGGCCTTGCGGGCTTCGTCGATCGCCAGTTGGCGGATGCGGCCCTCCAGCTCGTCCATGCGGCGCTGCAGTCCGCGCACCTTCTCGGGGTGGCGGGTGGTGCAGTCGCACCGCACGAGTTCGTTCAGGTCGCCGAGCAGCGGCCCGGCGTCGCGCGCGTAGCGGCGGACCGCCGAGTCCTCCCACCCGTGCTGATAGCCGTGGAAGCGGCCGCTCAGCTCGACCAGTCGGGCCACGTCTTCGATCATGGCCGGCTCGTGGCCGAGGGTGACGAGACGTTCGCGGGTCATGCGCGCCCCCACCGCTTCGTGGTGGTGGAACGTCACCTTGCCCCGCGCGTACCTCCGCGTGCGGCTCTTGCCGACGTCGTGGAACAGTGCGGCGAGGCGCACCAGCAATCGGGGCGAGGTGTTGGCCGTCACCATGAACGTGTGGGTGAGCACGTCCTTGTGCCGGTGCACCGGGTCCTGCTCCATCGCGAGCGCCGAGATCTCGGGCACCCAGTGCTCGAAGAACCCGTCCTCCTGCGCCACCCACAGGAGCTCGGTCGGGTCGGCCGCGGTGAGGATCGCCGACAGCCGGTCGCGGGCCGCGATCGCCTCCGGCGAGACAGCGACGGAGCCGTCGATCGAGTTGACCGCAGGCGCGGTGGGCGGCGGGGTGCTCATGGCGCCGTCCAGCTTAGGAACCGTGCCCCGACACCTGGACATCGAATGTCTACTGTGCGGGGATGCCTCCTGCCCGCCCGCCGCTCGCGCTCGCGCTCACCCTCGTCGGCGTCGCCGGTCTGCTGACCCTCACCGCCTGCTCCGAGTCGCTGGCGATCCCGTCCGCGGGGTCGAGCGTCGCGGTCACCACCGAGACGACCGACACCTCCGAGGCCGCCGCGCCCACCACCTCTCCGGTCGACCAGTCGACGGGCACGACCGTCGATGCCGCCACAGAGGCGACCGCTCCCGAGACGACCGGCGGCGACCCGCCGGCGAGCGCCCCGGAAGGCACCGTCGAGTGGACCGAGCTCGAACTCGGCATCGACGAAGCCTTCCTGGCCGTCCCGCTCGATCACGACGACCCCGACGGAGAGCGGATCGAGCTCTACCTGGTCCGCCACCGCGCCGCCGATCCCGCAGCGCGGATCGGCGTGCTGTTCGTGAACCCCGGCGGGCCCGGCTACGGCGCCTCCGATCTCGCGGCGCAGGCCGAGTTCATCTACGACCGGCCGCTGCTCGATTCGTTCGACATCATCGGCATCGACCCGCGCGGTACCGGCCTGTCCGAGCCGGCGGTCGACTGCGTCGACGCCTACGACCCGTACTTCGGCGTGGAGACCGGTCCCGACGACGCAGCCGAGGACGCGGCGCTGCGCGAGGTCGCCGCCGAGTTCGCCTCCGGCTGCGTCGAGCGGTCCGGCGACCTGCTGGCGAATCTCACCACGGTCGACACGGCGCGCGACATGGACCTCGTCCGCCAGGCGCTCGGGGAGGACACCGTCAGCTACTTCGGCTGGAGCTACGGCACCCAGCTCGGGGCCACCTGGGCCACCCTGTTCCCCGACACCGTTCGGGCCGCCGTGCTCGACGGTGCCGTCGATCCGAGCGTCGGGCGGATCGACGGGCTCGTCCAGCAGGCTGCCGGCTTCGATGCCTCGCTCAGCAGCTTCCTCGCCGACTGCTCGGCCGACGTCGCGTGTGCGTTCCACAACGACGGCGACGCCGAGGGCGCGTTCCTCGACCTGTTGGTCCAAGTGGAGACCACGCGCATCCCGACGACGGCAGGGCGGCCAGTCCTCAACCAGGGCGTGTTCGAGGTCGCCGTCGCCCAGGCGATGTACTCCGACTCGTTCTGGCCGCAGCTCGCCGAGGCCCTCGCCGCCGCGGCAGCGGGTGACGGCGGCGGGATGCTCGCGCTCTACGACGCCTACTTCGGGCGGCAGCCGGATGGCACCTACGGCGACGAGCTCGAGGCCTACTTCGCGATCACCTGCGCCGACGATCCAGCGCCCGACGACGCGGCGGAGGCCATCGACGAAGCGGTGCTGCGACGGGCGGACTTCTACGTCGCGTCCCCGCGAATCGGCACGACGGCGGCCTACGAGCTGCTGATCTGCGCCTCGTTCCCGGAGCGCGCGACCGGGACCGGCGACGACGGCTTCGAGATCACCGGCGCCGGCGCCGGACCGATCGTGGTCGTGGGCAACACCGGCGATCCAGCGACCCCGTTCGAGGGCAGCCGCAGGATGGCCGAGACGCTCGAGGACGGCGTGTTCGTGGCGGTCGAGGCCGACCAGCACACGGCGTACGGACTGAACGCCTGCATCGACGACGCGATCGACGACTACCTCGTCTCGCTCGTGGTGCCCGACGACCTCACCTGCTGACGACCTGCTGACGACCTGCTGACGACCTGCTGACGACCTGCTGACGACCTGCTGACGACCTGCTGACGACCTGGTGACGACCTGGTCGACCGGCCACGTGAGGGTTCGATCTCCCGTCCGGCGCACGGCGACGAT
>JBILUM010000202.1:0-5461 GCA_044370995.1 Ilumatobacteraceae bacterium
CCACATGGTCGCCACCACCGCCCGTCACGTCGACATCGAGACCGGGGAGGGCTCGATGGGCACCTTCGTGGTCCACCCGACCGAGGGCGGACCGTCCCCGGTGGTGCTGTTCCTGATGGACGCGCCGGGCAAGCGGCCGTTGCTGCACTCGATGGCCACGCGGCTGGCCGAACACGGCTACTACGTGATGTTGCCCAACCTGTACTACCGCACGACCCCGGCGTTCGAGCTCGACTTCGCGAGCCGGGAGTCGTTCGAGCGCATGCGCGAGTTGATGGGGGCGCTCGGCAACCGGATGGTGGCCCGCGACGCGGCCTCGCTGTTCGAGTTCGCCGAACTGGATCCGGCGGCCGACGCAGACGTGGCAGGTTGTGTCGGGTACTGCATGAGCGGTCCGTTCGCTCTGTTCGTCGCTGCCGAGCACGCCGGGCGGGTGCGCGCCGCGGCATCGTTCTACGGCGTCCGGCTGCACGTGGAGGCGGCCGATTCACCGCATCTGCGGCTCGGCGAGGTGACCGGCGAGTTGTACGTCGGTGCCGCCGAGCACGACGACTACGTACCGCTCGAGATGGTCGACCGGTTCGAGGCGGCGATGCAGGAGGCCGGCGTGCGCGGTGCCGTCGAGCGCTACTGGGGGAACCACCACGGGTTCGCGTTCGACGACCGTCCCGCCTACGACCCGGTGGCGGACGCACGGCACTGGGAGGTGCTCGTCGACCTGTTCGCCCGCAACCTGTCGGCTGACGGAGCACACGGGGAGGCAGCGGGATGAGCGACGACCCGATCGTCCGGACCGCGCTCGGCGCGCCCCACGTCGGCGTCGTCGAGCTGTGCCGACCACCCGACAACTTCTTCTCGGTGGAGATGGTCGCCCGGGCCGCCGATGCGCTCGAGGCGTTCGACGCCGACGACGACGTGCGCGCGGTCGTGCTGTGCGCGCAGGGCAAGCACTTCTCCGCAGGCGCCGACTTCAGCGCGCCCGCCGGCGGTGTCGCGTCGACGACCGACGACCTCTACGCGGCGGCCGTGCGCCTGTTCCGCACGCGCAAGCCGATCGTGGCCGCCGTGCAGGGCGCTGCGATCGGGGGCGGACTCGGCCTTGCGCTCGCCGCCGACTTCCGCGTCGCCGCGCCCGAGGCGCGCTTCAGCGCCAACTTCGCGCGGCTCGGCTTCCACCAGGGCTTCGGCCTGTCGGTGACGCTGCCCCGACTCGTGGGCGAGCAGGCCGCCGCCGAACTGCTGTACACCGGCCGCCGCGTCGGCGGTGAGGAGGCGGTCGCCCTCGGCCTCGCCGACCGGTTGGCTCCGCTCGCGTCGGTGCGCGAGGCGGCCCTCGCCTTCGCTGCGGAGATCGCGGGTTCGGCGCCGTTGGCCGTCGAGTCGATCAGGGCGACCCTGCGGGGCGACCTCGCCGACCGGGTGGCCGCAGCCACGGTGCACGAGGCGGCGGAACAGGCGCGGCTGCGGGCCACGGCCGACTTCGCCGAGGGGACCCGGGCGATGATCGAGCGTCGTCCACCGGCGTTCCGGCGGGCCTGACCGATCGGATCCGGGGCGGCGTGCCGCCGCCCGGGATGCGCGCCGCGGCCGAGGAGTACCTCAGCCCGGCCGGCCACCACCGGGTGGCGGTCGCCGCGGGCTTCGCCTGATCAGCGCTGTCCCGGGGTCATGTAGAACCACACCGGGAACTTGCCGCCGCCGTCGCGGATGGCGGCTCGGGCCCTGAGCACGGTGGCGCCGGCCTCGGTCTGATCGAAGTACCAGTCCTCGACGGCTCGCCCACCCGGCACCGGGCCGTCGGCGAGCTCGAGCGCTGCTTCTTCGTAGTAGGTGCGGATGTCGTGGCACACCGCGGTCGTGTTGCCGCCCGGGATGCCGGCGTCCTTCCAGTCGGCCCCCTCGGCGATCGCGTGGAGCACCGCGAGGGCGCCGGGCACGCCGTCGGCGTCGATCACCCGCCCGACCGAGGTGAATCCCCGCCGGGCGAGCGCCCGGTCGAACGCCCTGCGTAGGCCGCGGGCCTCGTCGACCGCAGGCGGCAACGAGGGATCGAATCGGGGCGGCAGCGTGCAGGCCAGGGGTGACTCGTCGGCCTCGATCACCTCGGGGTGATCGACGAGCACGGGGCCCGACGGAGCGTCGAGCAGCGCGAACGCCCGTGCGAGCACGTCGTGCTGGAACGATGCATCGCCGGGCCGGCCGAGCGGCCGGCCGAGTGGGAACTCGCAGTGCAGTGCACGCGGCGGTGCCGTCTTCTCGGCCATCTCGCGGACGGAGGAGAGCACGACGGTGGCGATGCCGGCTGCTTCGAAGACATGGGCGAGCACACTCACGGTGCGCGTGCACAGCGGTCAAACGGGCGTCAGGATCACCACGTCAACGCCGTCGGCCCGAAGCGCTGCCGCTGCCGACGGCCCCGAGTCGAGTCGGATCGTGGAGACGTCATCGGGCTGGTTGCCGGCGAAGCTCACGTGCCGCGGGGCGACCGCACCGATGGTGCCGGCGGCGGCGAGCTCCTCCAGTCGGTCGATGGGGTAGACGACGTTGAGGTCGACGGCGACGCCGGCCCGGTCGAAGTTGGGGCTCCAGTGGCCGAGCACCAGGTCGCGACGGTCGCGTTCGATGAGCCGGTAGCCGGTGTCGGCAGCTCCGAAGGCCTCGTCGCCCGCGGCGTACAACGCTGCTGAGGTCACGATGGCCACGGTCGATCGCGACAGCGGCGGCGGTGTCACCCACGCCGGGTTGTCGAACACCGGTCCCGGCAACGTCGCCGAGTGTGCCCGCATCGCCTGGTCACCGTTCATGCACGTCTCCCTCGTCGGCCCGAGCGGTACCGGGCTGCCCGTCCGGACGATACCGCACGGCGCGATCGCGGATCTGGCACGAGACATGACAGATCCATGCCGGTCGTGCGCGAGAGGTCTCGCGCCTCATCGCTGTCGGGTGCCGCGTCCGTCGGGTGGGGGAGTGGCCGACGATGTCGTCGACCTCAGCCGAGGACAGCGCGCAGGGCGTCCAGGCGTGCTGGCGCTGCCTGGTACCAGACCCACAGCCCGCGCTTTTCGCGGGTGACGAGCCCGGCGTCGACGAGGATCTTCATGTGGTGGCTGACGGTCGGCTGCGAGCGGCCGGAGGGCTCCACCAGATCACAGGCGCACACTTCGCCGTCGGCCGAGGTGATGAACGACAGCAGGCGGAGTCGGATCGGGTCGGACAGTGCGGCGAACGAGCGTGCCAGCAGTTCGGCGTCGGCCTCGTCGAGGGAGTCGGTGCGCACCGGGGTGCAGCATGCGATGGGATCCGTCGCCGTCTTCGTCCGCGCAGCCATGGGGGTACTGTATCGAAGAACGTCGAAGGAAATCGATTGACGAACGTCTATGTATTCGCGATCATGGCGATACATTGACGATCGTCGATGTAGTGCGGTGAACGCATCGCACCACGAACGAAGGAGACACCGACATGTCACGAGTCCAACTGGCCCTCAACGTGGGCGACCTCGACGCCTCGATCGAGTTCTACACCAAGCTGTTCGGCACCCCGCCGGCCAAGATCCGCGAGAACTACGCGAACTTCGCGATCGCCGAACCCCCGCTCAAGCTGGTGCTCATCGCCGGTGCCGGCGAGCCCGGCACGCTCAACCACGTCGGGGTGGAGGTCGAGTCGACCGACGAGGTCGCCGCCGCCGCTGCCCGCATGCAGGCCGAGGGTGCGGCGTGCGACGTGCAGGAGGCGACCACGTGTTGCTTCGCCGTGCAGGACAAGGTGTGGGTCTCGGGCCCGGAGATCCCGTGGGAGATCTACACCGTGCTCGCCGATGCACAGGTGATGCTGCCGCCCGAGTCGGCCTGCTGCGCGCCGGGTGACGTCGCCGTGGTGGCACCCGAGGTCGTGGCACCCGAGGTCGTGGCGCTGGGCGTCAAGACCGGCAACTGCTGCTGATCCGATGCCGGACGGACTGCGCGGCGGGATCGAGACGCCCGCCTGACGGATCCCGCGGCGCCGACGCCGCCCGGTCAGGCGGCCGGGGTGGTGCCGTACCAGCGACGCTTCGCCCACAGTGCGACGTACACCAGGCCCACCAGCACCGGCACCTCGATCAGTGGCCCGACGACGCCGGCGAGCGCCTGGCCCGACGACACGCCGAACACCCCGATCGCGACGGCGATCGCGAGTTCGAAGTTGTTCCCTGCGGCCGTGAACGCGATCGACGCGTTCCGGTCGTACGGCAGATGCATCCGCAGCCCGATCGCGAATGACCCGAACCACATGACCGCGAAGTAGACGAGCAGCGGCAGCGCGATGCGGGCGACGTCCCACGGCTGATTGGTGATCCGGTCACCCTGCAGCGCGAACAGGATGACGATCGTGAACAGCAGGCCGTAGAGCGCGACGGGCCCGATCTTGGGCAGGAACCGCTGCTCGTACCACTCGGTGCCCTTGGCCCGTTCGCCGAAGGTGCGGGTGAGGAAGCCGGCGAGCAGCGGCAGGCCGAGGAAGATCAGCACGGACTTCGCGATCTGCCACATCGTCACGTCGATGCCGTCGCTGTCGAGGCCCAGCCACCCCGGCAGCAGGTCGAGGTAGAAGAACCCGAGCACCGAGTACGCCGCGATCTGGAACAGCGAGTTGATCGCCACGAGCACGGCCGCGAGTTCGCGGTCGCCGCAGGCGAGGTCGTTCCAGATCAGCACCATCGCGATGCAGCGGGCGAGGCCGACGATGATCAACCCGGTGCGGTACTCGGGCAGGTCGGGCAGCATCAGCCAGGCGAGGGTGAACATCAGCGCCGGGCCGATGAGCCAGTTGAGCACCAGTGACAGCACCAGCGACTGCTTGTCGCCCACCACACGGCCGATGGAGCGGTACTTCACCTTCGCGAGCACCGGGTACATCATGGCGAACAGGCCGATCGCGATGGGGAGCGAGACGGAGTCGAGCTTCACCCGTTCCAGCTGTTCGTCGAGGTCGTCGAACATGCGGCCGAGGGCGAGACCGAGCAGCATCGCCACGCCGATCCACACCGGGAGCAGACGATCGAGCGTGGACAGCTTCGCGGTCGGTGTCGTCTCGACGTCGGCTGCACCGCCTTTCGATGTATCGACGTTCATCGATTCAGACTAGCGGGACGACCGCGCCGGCCTCGACCCGCCGCGGGAGCGCCGGCAGTCGGAGGGTGAGCAGCCAGGTGATCGCGACGAACGCCGCCGATCCCCACAGTGCACCGGGCAGGCCGCCCCACAGGTACAGCACGCCCGACAACAGGGTGCCCACCAGCCGGCCGGCGGCGTTCGCGGAGTAGTAGAAGCCGACGTCCATCGCCACGGCGTCGTCGTCGCTGTAGGCCAGGATCAGGTAGGAGTGCAGCGACGAGTTCAGTGCGAACACGATGCCGAACACGATGAGACCGCCGACCACGGATGCCGTGACGGCGACGTCGAAGGCGACGGCGAGGGCCAGT
>JBILUM010000225.1:0-5180 GCA_044370995.1 Ilumatobacteraceae bacterium
CGGCCTTGGTGAGGTGACCCACCGGGAACAGCGTTCGGGCGAGCTCGCGCTGAGGGAGCATGTGCACCACGTAGCTCTGGTCCTTCGCCGCGTCGGCGCCGCGCGCCACGTACCGGTGGGCGCCGTGCTCGACGATGCGGGCGTGATGACCGGTGGCGACCGCGTCGAAACCCAGCAGATCGGCACGCTCGCTGAGACGGGCGAACTTCAGGTGCCGGTTGCACTCGATGCACGGATTCGGCGTGATGCCGTGGGCATGGGCATCGACATAGGGCTCGACCACGTGGCGGTCGAAGTCGTCGGTGAAGTTGAACACGAGGTGGTCGATGCCGAGCTGTTGCGCGACGCGACGGGCATCGTCGACGTCGGCGATCGAACAGCAGCCCGTGTCGCTGTCGCCGCCCCACAGGCGCATCGTCACACCGACCACCTCGTGCCCGGCAGCGAGCAGCTCGGCGGCGGCCACCGACGAGTCGACCCCACCGCTCATCGCGCACAGCACCTTCACGAGCGCGCCTCAGCGTCGGCCCGGGCGCTCGCAGCGGTGGCGTGGCTGCGGATCCGGGTGACCGCACCGACGACCGCCACGACGGCGAGGTCGACGTCCGCCTCGGTGGTGGTGCGCCCGAGCGTGAGCCGCAGCGCGCCCACGGCCCAGTCTCGATCGACGCCCATCCCGGCGAGGACGTGCGACGGCTCCATCGCCCCCGCAGCGCACGCAGATGCGGCGCTCGCGCACACACCCGCCTCGTCGAGGAGGAACAGCAACGCCTCGTTCTCGACACCCTGCAGGCACAGGTGCGCCGAGCCGGCCACCTTGTGCTCGGGCGGCACCGTCTCCATCACCCCGTCGAGCCGACCGACGATGCCGTCGACGAGTCGGTCGCGCAGCACGGTGAGCCGCTGCCGCTCGGCCTCGCGCTCGATGTCGGCGAGGCGCAGCGCCTCGGCCATCGCCACGATGCCGGCCACGTTCTGGGTGCCGCTGCGGCGCTCACGCTCCTGACCGCCGCCGATGAGCAGCGGTTCGAACCGGGCCTGGCCGCGTGCCACCAGCACGCCCACGCCCTTCGGTCCGCCGAACTTGTGCGCCGACAGCGACAGCAGGTCGACGTGCGGCGTGATCGTGCGCAGATCGAGCCACGATGCCGCCTGCACCGCGTCGGTGTGCACCACGACGTCGGGGTTCGCTCGGCGAGCCACGGCCGCCGCGGCAGCGATGTCGGTGATCGCCCCGACCTCGTTGTTCACCGCCATGACCGACACCACGGACACCTCGGCGTCGATCGCCGTGGCGAGGTGCTCGAGGTCGACCCGGCCGCTGCGGTCGACCCGCACGACGCGCCCCTGTACGTGCTCGACCGCGTGCAGCACCGCGTGGTGCTCGACCGTCGGACAGACGGCGGTGCCACCGCGGGCCGCGACGACACCGAGCACCGACGTGTTGTCGCTCTCGGTGCCGCCCCCGGTGAAGATCACCTCGCCAGGACCACAGCCGAGGACCGACGCAACGGTCTCGCGAGCGTCGTCGAGCGCGGCGCGGGCCTGACGGGCGAACCGGTGCGACCCGTTCGGGTTCGCGTACTGCTGGTCGAGGAACGGCAGCATCGCGTCGATCGCCTCCCGCCGCATCGGCGTGGTGGCGGCGTGGTCGAGATAGACGAGCGCGTCCTGCTGGTGCAAGGGGTCCACGGCGCGTCCCGACATGGCTCCCACGCTACCGACGAGCGATGATGCGGGGGTGCGGGGCTTCCGATCCGACTCCTACGGCGACGCGTTCGCCGACGTGTACGACGACTGGTACGCGGACATCACCGACCTCGAGACCACGGTGGGGTTCGTGGCCGATCTCGCGACGGCGAACGGCTCACGACCCGGATCCGTCCTGGAGCTCGGGGTCGGCACGGGCCGGCTCGCACTCCCCCTCCGGGCGCGGGTGGCGGAGGTGACCGGTGTCGACTCCAGCCGGAAGATGCTGGAGCGGCTTGCCAACGCCGATCCCGACAGGACCGTCAAGACCGTGCTGGGCGACATGGTCGACGATCTGCCCTCGGGGCAGTACGACGTCGTCCTCGCCGCGTACAACACCGTGTTCAACCTCACGACCTCCGAGCTGCAACAGGCGTGCTTCGACCGCGTGGCCGGCGTGCTGTCGCCGGAGGGAGCGTTCGTCGTCGAGGCGTTCGTGCCCCGCCATCGAGACGGCAGCGACGGCGCCGGGGGCACCGGCGATCGGCCGCGCGGCTCGCAGGTCACGGTCCGATCGATGACGGCCGACTCGGTGGTGCTCAGCGCGAGCGTGCACGACGCGACCACCCAGGTGGCCGAGGGGCAGTTCATCGAGTTCTCCGAGGCGGGCGGCGTCCGTCTCCGTCCGTGGTCGATCCGCTGGGCCGATCCCGACGAACTCGACCTGATGGCGGCGCACAGTGGTCTCCGGGTGGCCGAACGCTGGGCCGACTACGACCGCAGCGCCTTCGACGACACGAGCGACCGTCATGTGACGGTGTACACGTCGCCGGGAAAACCGGGACAGGTTCGTACATGACCAGAACAGTCGCTCTAAGGTGGTGGGCGTTGTGAGCCAACTTCGCCTGAACCCACTCACCGGCCGATGGGTCACCATCGTGGCCGAGCGGGCTGAACGGCCCAGCGACTTCGCGCCCCGCGTGGCCGAGGTCGAGGCCGGCCCCGATCGTCCCTGTCCGTTCTGCCCCGGCAACGAGGAAGCGACCACCCCGTCGCTCGAACAGCTCGATGCCGGCGGCAGCTGGAAGATGCGCGTGATGCCGAACAAGTATCCGGCGTTCTACGGCGACGAGCCGTTCTCGGTGCACCACCTCGGTCCCGTGCACGTCGAGGCCGAGGCCAGCGGCATCCACGAGGTGTTCGTCTACACGCCCGATCACAACGGCGGGTTGCACAGCCTCAGCGACATCGATGCGGCTGACATGATGCGCGTGCTGCAGCGTCGCTTCCAGGAGCACGCCAGCGCCACCAACCTGCGCTTCACGCAGGCGATCATCAATCACGGCCGCGAGGCCGGCGCCTCGCTCGCACACCCGCACGGCCAGCTCCTCGGATTGCCGTTCGTGCCGGGCGAGGTACTCGAGGAGCAGCGAGGGTTCAGCCGGTTCGAAGGTGGCTGCATCCTCTGCGCCACCGTCGAGGCCGAACTGGTCGACGGCAAGCGTGTCGTGTTCGCCAACGACGACGTCGTCTGCATCTGCCCGTTCTGGAGTGGCTCGCCGTTCGAGATGATGATCATCCCGCGCAGCCACGACCTGCACCTCACCGACTCCGACGACGCCACCCTGGCGGCGATGGGCATCGCCATCCGCGACGCGATCGCCCACCTGCGCGAGGCCGTCGGCGACGTCAGCTTCAACCTGGTGTTCCGCACGGCGCCGCACCACTACACCGGTGCGTTCCACTGGTACGTCAGCATCTGGCCGAAGCTCGTCACCACGGCGGGGTTCGAGCGGGGCACGGGCGTGCTGATCAACATCGTGCCGCCCGAGACTGCGGCTGCGCACCTGCGCGACGTCGCCGTCCACGCCTGACGTGGCTCGCATCTCGGTCTCGATCGAGATCGACGCGACCCCGGAGCGGGTCTGGGAGGTCGTCGAGCCCGTCGAGCGCCACGTCGACTGGATGCACGACGCCGTCGCGATCCGCTTCGAGACCGATCAGACCAGAGGTGTCGGCACACGCTTCCTGTGCGACACCAAGGTCGGCCCGATCGAGTTGGTCGACAAGATGGAGATCACCGAGTGGCGACCCGGCGAAGCGATGGGTGTCCGCCACACGGGCATCGTCACCGGCACCGGCATGTTCACCCTCACGCCGATCGACCTGGGTCGGCGCACCCGCTTCACCTGGGCGGAGGAGCTGATCTTCCCCTGGTGGCTTGGCGGCCCGATCGGGGCGTGGATCGGCGGCAAGCTGGTGATGGGCGCGATCTGGCGGCGCAACCTGCGCGGCCTCGCCCGCATCGTCGAACAGTCGTCCTGACCCGGTCCCGACGCGTGGCGACGCTCGTCGCCGGACGGAACGTCAGTGCCAGCCCGCCTGTCGCGCCAACGCCGTCACGGTGGCCGCGAGCACCACGACCACGACGAAGGGCGCCCGACGCCACACCGCCACGACAGCCACACCGACGCCGAGCGCACGTGGATCGACAACGAGGTGCTGACCGGAACTGAAGGTGTCCTTCACCACGAGCGCCGAGACCACGGCCGCCGGGATGAGCGCGAGGCACCGGTCGACCACCGCAGGCAGCGGTCGCCCGGCGAGCAGGAAGAAGCCGACGGCCTTGCAGGCGAACGCGCCCGCGGCGAGCGTGAGCACCAGCGTCCAGGTCACGGCGTCGCCCCCTGTGGGACGCTGCGATCGGGCGGGATGCCGACGAGCACCGCCAGCGACGCACACAGGATCGGCACGCCGACGGGCAGGACCGGCACGAGGGCCAAGCACAGCAACGAGCCGAGCAGGGCCGCCCACCGGCCGCGCGGCGTGCGGAGCTGCGGCCACACCATCGCCACGTAGGCCGCAGGGAACGCGGCGTCGAGACCGAACGTCACCGGATCGATCGCCGAGCCGAGGAGCGCGCCGATCAGCGTGCCGGTGTTCCAGAACACGTAGACGCTCAGGCCCGTGATCCAGAAGGCAGCGCGCTGCGCGACGGGGTCGTCCTGCGCGACCGACATCGCGGTCGACTCGTCGATCGTGAGCTGGGCGGCGACGAGCCGGGTGGGCAGCCGTCCCTCGATCCGGCGACCCATCGTCAGTGCGTAGACGCCGTTGCGCGCCGCCAGCACGAGCGCGCCGCCGAGTGCCGAGGCGGTGGTGCCGCCGGCGCCGATCACGCTCACCGCAGACAGCTGCGACGCCCCGGTGAACACGAGCAGCGACATGACACAGGTCTGGAGTACCGAGGCACCGGCGCTGACCGAGCCGACGCCGAACGAGATCGCGAACACGCCCACCGCCGCGCCGAGGGTGACGCTGGCCGCGACGACCGGCCGCAGGGCGGGGTCGCGCCACGGATGGGTGGGGCGCGGGGAATGCCCGGGCGGGTCGGGGCGGGCGTGTTCGGGGTGGGGGCGTTCGGGGTCGGTCATGTTGCGAGCGCGGACAGTCGGTGGTGCGGGCGTCGGGCCGGTCGGTGGGGCGTCAGG
>JBILUM010000203.1:0-5438 GCA_044370995.1 Ilumatobacteraceae bacterium
AGTCGGGCCCGACGCCCGACGCCCGACGCCCGACCCGTCGCAGGTCAGGCGTCCCGCGTCATCGTCGACCAGGCGCCGACCGCACACACGACGCAGGTCACCACCAGGAAGTACAACCCGCCGGCCACCTGGCCGAGCGATTCCGAGGTCTGGCCCGCATCGGGGTTCCCGAGGTTGAGCCCGGCGTTGTACGGCAGCCACTTGAACGGCTCATCGACCCCGGCCACGCCGAGCATCACCCCGATGAGCCCCTCGGCGACGAGCGGCCACAGGACCAGGACCGCGACCGCGGCGGGCGTGCTGCGGATGAGCATGCCGAGCCCGAAACCGAGCAGCGACACGATGCCGGCGAAACAGATGATGCCGACCAGTGCCGACCTCGCGTTCCCGGCATCGGACCAGGCGACATCGCCGCCGCGGCCGTTGAGGATCGTCGACCCGAGCCCGTAGCAGAGCGCCACCATCGCGGTCTGGACCGCGATGCCCACGAAGACGGTGAGGATCGCCTTGGCGACGAGCACACGCGACCGCTTGGGCGTGGCTGCGAAGGTGGGCCGGATGGTGTTGAAGCCGAACTCGCCGGTGATGCCGGACGCGCCGATCACGCCGAGGAGCATGCCGGTGATCACCGACGTGCCGGTGACCAGTCCGATGAGGTCGCGAGCGTTCATCTCGTCGCTGTCGATGAGCAGCGCGGTGAGGACGGTGATCACGAGCGGGAACGCGATCGCGATGATCACGAGCACCCCGTTCATGCGCACGGTGCGCAACTTGATCCACTCGCTGCGAAGGGTGTCGATCATCTGAGGTCTCCCGCCGAGTACTCCTGCACGCCAGCGGTCGCCTTCAGGAAGGCGTCCTCGAGCGATCCCGTCTGCTGTGACAGCTCGTGCAGCGTCACCTGGTAGCGGGCCGCGAGCTCGCCGACCTCGGCGGCGTTCGGGCCGTACACCTCGATCGTCGTCTCGTCGAGGGCCTGCACGGTCGCCCCGCCGGCGCGCAGCGCGTCGACGAGGGCGGTGGCACGAGGACTCTTCACCCTCACCCAGTTCTCGCCGTAGCGGGCCACGAAGTCGTCGACCGTGCACTGCTCGATCAGCTGCCCCTTGCCGATCACCACGAGCGAACTCGCCATCAACGCCATCTCCGACAGCAGGTGGCTGCTGACGAGGATGGTCTTGCCCTGGCTCGCGAGGTAGACGAGCACGTCGCGGATCCACCGGATGCCCTCGGGGTCGAGGCCGTTGGCCGGCTCGTCGAGGATGATCGTGTGCGGGTCGCCGAGCAGGACACCGGCCAGGCCGAGGCGCTGCTTCATGCCGAGCGAGTAGGTCTTCACCCGCTTCGTACCGACGTCGCTGAGGCCCACCGTGGCGAGCGCCTCGTCGACCCGTGAGGTGGGCAGCCCGTTGGACGCCGCGAGCCACCGCAGATGGTTGCGCCCGGAGCGACCGGGGTGCACGTAGCCCGCATCGAGCAACGCTCCCACCTGGTGCAGCGGGCGCTCGAGCTCGTGATAGGGGCGACCGCCGAAGAACGACTGGCCGGCGTCGGCGCGGTCGAGGCCGAGCATGCATCGCATCGTCGTGCTCTTGCCGGACCCGTTCGGGCCGAGGAAGCCGGTGACGCGGCCCTCCTGCACCTCGAAGCTCAGGTTGGCGACAGCGAACTTGCTGCCGAAGCGTTTGACGAGCCCTTGGACGGCGATCATGCGGTCAGTCTGTCACCCGACGGCCCAGGCACTCGCGCACGGGTCAGCCGTCGGAGGACTGGCTGGCGAGGAACGCCTTGGCGAGCACGTCGGGCGTCTGGTCGCCGGTCTCGAGCTTCACCAGCAGGGCGCGCAGGACGTCGGTGGTGACGAGGGAGTTGAGCTGCGTGATCACCGCGACCACCTCGGGGGTGGCGGCCGTCGCCTGCAGCAGCGGCACGAACGCATCGACCGGCGCCGCGGCCTTGTCGTCCTCGAGCGAGAGCAGGCCCTCGGTCGTGATCATGGGTTCGAGCGACGACAGGACGCCGCAGTCGGCATCGCCCGCCACCACCGCAGCGGCCACCTCGGCATCGGTGTCGCCCGATGCAGCGAACGTGAAGTCGGCCTCGTAAGCGGTGTTCAGATCGGCCAGGTCGAACGAGGCGGACGACTCGAATCCGGTCGTGCCGCCCAACGTGATGTCGGCGGCAACGCCGGCGAGATCGCTGATGGTCTTCAGCGAGTTGGCCTCCACCGCCGCCACGGAGCACGCGACGACCTTCGTGGCCGTCGCCGAGCCGACGACCGTCACCGACTGCTCGGCCGGCAGGGCCTCGTTGATCGCGGCCAGCTGCTCGTCGGTGGTCGCCGGCACGTCGACGCCCAGTCGGTCGAGCAGGGACACGGTGGTCTCGGGGATGAACTGGACGTTGCCGGCGTCGAGGGCGGCGTGGAGCGCGTCGAGATCGGCGACCGGGTCCTTGCGACCCACGCGGACGCCGGCGTTCTCCATGCCCTGGCCGTAGATCTCGGCGATCAGCTGGCTGAGCGGGTCGCTGGTGCGGCCGACGTTCACGGTGGGCGAGACGGCGGCCACGGTGGCCTCGGTCTCCTCGTCGCCGCCACATGCCGCGAGCGCGAGTGCGCCGACGAGCGTGAGAGCGAGTGCGCTCCGGGTGGATCTCACCGATTCCTCCTGCAATGACCTGGGGTCCGCCAGTGGACCTCCGCCGGACCCCGGACGGGGCGGCGGTGTTCGACGGGGCGACATCGTAGGTGGCACCGAGCCGATTCCGACCGCGTCGACCGGGCGCGAGTCGTGGATCGAGCGGTCAGAGACCGCCGGCGAAGGTGTCGATCATCAGCCGGACGTCGTGGCCGAGCGGGTACAGGATCGGGCAGGTGCAGCCGTTGGCGACGTACTCCCCCACCTTCTCGCGCACCTCGTCGGGCTCGCCCGACGCCGTGATCATCTGGACGATGTCGTCGGGCACGAGTTTGCTGGCCGCCACGACCTGGTCGTGCGTCGCCGGCCAGGTGAGCACCTTGCCGATCTCGTCGAGCAACTCCTGGGGCACACCCGATGCCTTCATGATGTGCGGCTGCTGACCGAGGTACTGCGTGACGAGCAGGCGTGCGCCGTCGAGAGCGGCGGCCCGGTCGCGGTCGACGCTGCACACGACGAGCTGGGGTCGGTCGATCTGGTCGATCGTGCGGCCCGCCTTCGCCGCGCCGCGTTCGAGCGCGGCGATCGCGTCCGTGTTGTAGGCGGGCGAGACGAGGTAGTTGAGCACGGCGCCATCGGCGATCTCGCCGGTGAGCTCCATCATCTGCATGCCGGTGGCACCGATGTAGATCGGGACGTCCTTCGGGCGCCGTTCCTGGTGCACGTAGTCGAGTTCGACCCCGTCGAGATGGGCGAAGACGCCATCGAAGGTGACCGTCTCGTTGGCGAGCAGGGCGCGCACCACGGTGACGACCTCGCGCATCACCGTCAGCGGACGGTCGCGACTGATGCCGACCTTGCTCGCGAGCGGATCCCACCACGCACCGAGGCCGCAGATCACCCGGCCAGGCGCGAGATCGTCGAGGGTCGAGAACGTGCTCGCCAGCCGGGCGGGGTTGCGGGTCCAGATGTCGATGACACCGCTGCCCACCTTGATGCGATCGGTGGTGGCCGCGAACGCGGCCATGGGCACCACGGCGTCGCGTACGAGGCGGCTGTCGGCCTGCCAGACGGCGTCGAACCCCTGCTGCTCGGCGTACCGGACGAGCTCGATGCCCTCGCGGATGTCGTGGGCGTCCTGCAGGTACAGCGCGACCGGAGTCGTCGAACTCGTCATGTGCGGGATCGTAGCCGCTTGACATTTTGTCAAGCGGCGAGCCCTGTCACAGGTGTGTGAACAGCCGGGCGGCCTGTTCAGCGGCCTTCGCCCTCACCTCGTCGAGATCGACCCGTGTGGGTCGTCCGTCGCGGAGGAGCACCTCGCCGTCACCGTTCACGACGTCGATCGCACGGATGCCGGGCGTGAACGCGACGTGCCACGCGGAGTCGGCGTGGTCGTAGCTCCACCGCACCCGGTCGTCGCGGGCCTCGGGGAAGAACCGATAGCCCTCCTCGAGCCAGCCCCACACGGTGTCGGGCGACGACGTGACGTCGTGGGCGCGCAGCGCCACGTAGGCCAGGCGCATCTCTTCGAGCATGTCTGCGCCGATGCCGTCGGTGCCGAGCACCACCCGGTTGGTCCACTGGGTGGGCGAGGCGTACCCGACCGCGTTGTTCATGTTGCTGCGCGGGTTGTGGGCGATGGTGCCCTGCAACGGCCGGTCGAGGTGCACGCAGTGCACGATCAACCAGTCGTCGGCGGCAAGGCGTTCGAGCCGCTCGCCGGCGGCGAGGTCGTCGATGCCTTCCGCGACGTGGATGTGCACACCAACCCCGGTCCGGGTGGCCATGTCGGCCGCGGCCTCGAGCGTCGCGTCGTCACAGGTGAACGCAGCGTGCACCCCGACCATGCCCCGTCCGCCGGCACGGAGGAAGCGCTCGTTCTCCTCCAGCCCGCGGCGCGCGCCGTCGGCGCCGTGACGATCGGTGACGCCGTATGCGCAGCTCACCCGGACGCCCACCTCGGCGCACGCCTGGGCGATCACGTCGAGGCTCCCCTCGATCGCGTTCGGGCTCTCGTGGTGGTCGATGATCGCCGTCGTGCCGCATTGCAGCGCCTCCACCGCGCCGAGCATGGCGCTCCACCGGAGCATCTCGAGGTCGAGCGCCGTGTCGAGGCGCCACCACACCTGCTCGAGGATGCTCCGGAAGTCGGTCGGCTGACGGGGCGGCGCGGGCATCCCGCGCGCCAGGGCGGAGTACAGGTGGTGGTGGCCGCAGACGAGGCCCGAAGTCGTGTCGGTCATCGCCCCCCATCGTGACAGCAAGGTGCCAGCATGACGACGCATGCGCACGATGGCGTCGACCCACCCCTCCGAGCCGCCGCGGCCGACCGCGTGGCACATCACGCGCTGGCGCGACGACCCGTTCAGCCGCGGATCGTGGAGCGTGCTGCGGCCGGGCGGCACCGCGGACCACCGTCGCGCACTCGGCAGCCCGATCGACGACCGCGTGATCCTGGCCGGCGAGGCCGTCGACCGCGACCAGGCGACCATGGTCCACGGCGCGCACTCGAGCGGTGTGGCGGCTGCCAAGTGGGCGATCGCGAGCGGTGCTCGGAGCGTCATCGTGGTGGGCGCGGGGATGGCGGGCCTCGCCGCGGCCAGCCAACTCGCCGACGAAGGCCTCGACGTCGTCGTGCTCGAGGCGCGCGACCGGCTCGGCGGCCGGACGCACACCATCGAGCTCGGCGGGGTCACCATCGACGTCGGTGCGGCATGGGTGCAACAGTTCCCGCGCAACCCGCTGGGTCGCCTGGCCGAGTCGCTCGGCCTCCGGCTCGTCCCCACCCACTTCGAT
>JBILUM010000205.1:0-5436 GCA_044370995.1 Ilumatobacteraceae bacterium
AGCATCGCGGTCGTCGTGGTCCAGAGTGCCTCCAGCTCGGCACGATCCAGGTCGCGGCCGAGCCGCGACGGGTGGATGCCGGTGACGAAGAGTGCCTCGGCGCGGTAGACGTTGCCGACGCCGCAGACGACCGACTGGTCGAGCAGCAGCGCGCCGATCGCCTGTCTGCTCCGGCCGATGCGGTCGAACGCCCGCTGCGGGTCGGCGTCGCGGCGGAGCGGGTCGGGACCGAGGCGACGAAGGATCGCATCGCGGTCGCTCTCGTCGCCGATCGAGCAGTCGGTCGGACCGGCGAGGTCGATCGTCACCTCGTCGGTCTGCAACCGCATCCGGACCGCACCCCGTGGCTCGGGCGCCTCGCCGAGATCGTGCCGTGTCACCCGGAACTTGCCGAACAGCCCGAGGTGCACATGGCCGATCAACCCGTTCGACCACCGGTAGATCAGGTGCTTGCCGAACGGCTCGATGCGGTCGAGCCGCTGGCCGTCGACGAGCACGGCGTCGGTGAACCGCCCCTGGGGCGACGAGACGGCCACGTGTCGGCCCCGCAGCAGCGCGTTGTGATCGCGTGCGATGCGGTGGATCGTGTGGCCTTCGGGCATGACCAGCGAGGGTAGAGGTGGCCCTGCGGGCGTGCTCGGTCGGGCGGCGGGTGTCACGCGAGAACGGCCTGCGGGTGTGGGGGCTACTCTCACGTCATCGAGCGGCCCGACGACCTCCAGCAGTCCGAGCATCCCGACCCGCCCGACGCGTACCTGCCGGGCGATCGTCGACGAGCCCTCGCGGCTGGCATCGAGATGCCCGACCGTGTGCACGGATCGGCGTTGTTCGCCGACATCTCGGGCTTCACGCCGCTCACCGAGGCGCTCGTCACCGAGCTCGGCGCGATGCGCGGGCCGGAGGAGCTGACCGCGCAGATCGACCGGGTCTTCCATGCCGTGATCGACGAGGTGCACCGCTACGGCGGAGAGGTCATCTACTTCAGCGGCGACGCGATCACCTGTTGGCTCGACGGTGACGACGGTGCTCGCGCGGCCGCCTGCGGTCTGGCGATCCAGCAGACCATGAAGCGGGTGTGCATGGTGACGACCCCGGGCGGTCGCACGCTGGAGCTCGCGATCAAGGTCGCCATCGCCGTCGGCGCAGCGAGGCGGTTCGTGGTCGGCGACCCGACGATCCAGCTGATCGACGTGCTGGCCGGCCGGCTGATCGACGAGCTCGCCGACGCCGAGCACTTGGCCGACAGGGGTGACGTCGTGCTCGCTGCCTCGGCGATCGCCGCGCTCGAGGGGCGGGTCGAACGACGCGACCATCTCCTGCTCGGCCTCACCGTCGACGTTGCTGTGCCGTCGCTGCCCGACACCGAGGCGCCACTCGAGGAGTCGCTCGTGCGGCAGTGGTTGCTGCCCGCGGTGTACGAACGCCTGATCAGCGACCGGGGCGCCTACCTCGCCGAGCTGCGTCCGGCGTACCCGGTGTTCGTGCGCTTCGGCGGCATCGACTTCGACGACGACCCCGACGCGATCACCGCGCTCGACGGTTTCCTCCGCGGTGCGCAGGAGGTGCTCACCGGCTACGGCGGCAACCTGCTGCAGCTCACCCTCGGTGACAAGGGCGCGTACCTCTACGCCGTGTTCGGTTCACCGGTCGCGCACGAGGACGACGCTGCGCGTGCGTGCGCCGCAGCGCTCGACCTGCTCGCATTGGAGACGACGACCGCCGCGACCGACCTGCAGATCGGTGTCACCACCGGTCGCCTGCGCAGCGGCACCTACGGCCACCCGATGCGGCGGACGTTCGTGTGTCTCGGCGACGCGGTCAACCTCTCCGCCCGGCTCATGTCGCGAGCGCCCGTTGGTTCGGCGTACGTGGCCGACGAGGTGCGACGCGTCGCCGGCGACCGCTTCGAGACGACCGAGGTCGGCGAGATGACGGTGAAGGGCAAGTCGATCCCGGTGCTCGTCCACTCGCTCATCCGTCGGCGAACACGCGGCGCCGATCGCGAGGTGCGCTACCCGCTGCCGATGGTCGGGCGCGTGCAGGAGATGACGGTGTTGCGCGAGGCCGTGGCCGCGGCGCGAGCCGGTCGCGGCCAGGTGGTCGCCGTCACCGCCGAGGCGGGTCGCGGCAAGAGCCGCCTCGTGGCCGAAGCGGTCCGCGAGATGCGCGCCTCGGGCCTGCCCGTCGCGTTCGGCGAGGCCGCCGGTGTGGGTCGTTCGGCGAGCTACTCGGCATGGGGCGAGGTGTGGCGGACGATGCTCGGCCTCGATCCCGACGCGCCCGATGCGATGCAGGGCATGCAGCTCAACCGTGTCGTCGGTGCGCTCGATCGTCGGCTGCTGCCACGCGTGCCGCTGCTCGGCGAGGTGCTCGGCATCGACCTGCCCGACACCCCGCTGACCGCGACGTTCGACGCCAAGCTCCGCAAGACCTCGCTCGAGTCGCTGCTGGTGGAACTGTTCGAGGAGATCACGAGCCGCGCACCGCACGTGGTGGTGATCGAGGACAGCCACGCGATCGATGCCTTGTCGCTCGACCTGCTGCACGAGCTCGTCCGAGCGTCCGACTCGCTGCCGGCGTTGTTCGTCGTCGCCGGGCGACCCGACGCGATGATGGACGACCTGCTCGGCCTGCGCGAGGTGACCGATCGGCTGCATGTGGTCGAGCTCGGCGAGCTCGACGGTGAACAGGTGCAGCACATCGTCGCGGGGAAGGCGGCGCAGTTGTTCGGTGTCGACGTCGTGCCGGCGCCCGAGCTGGTGGCCTTCGTCGCCGAGCGAGCCCAGGGCAACCCGTTCTACGTGGAGGAACTGCTCTCGTTCGTCAAGGACATGGGCCACGACCCCACCGATCCGACGGTGCTCTCGCGCCTGTACGTGCCCGACAGCCTCCACCGGCTGGTGCTCGGCCGTATCGACCTGCTCCCCGAGACACCACGCACGACGGTGAAGGTGGCCAGCGTCGCCGGTCGCGCGTTCGAGTCGCCGTTCGTGCGCTCGATGAACCCCGAGCTCGGCACCGACGACGACGTCGAAGGACACCTCGCCGTCGTGTCCCGGGTCGATCTCGTGACGCCGGTGCACGTCGAGGACCGGTCGTGGATCTTCCGGCATCCGGTCACCCGCGAGGTGGCGTACGACAGCCTGCCCTTCGCCCTCCGTTCCCGCCTGCACCGCCGGGCCGCCGAGTCGATCGAGGAGGCCGGGGTCGACGAGGTGGAACGCCAACTCGAGGTCCTGGCTCACCACTCGCGCCAGGGCGCGGACGTCGATCGCCAACGCACCTATCTCGTGCGCGCCGGGGTGGCCGCCCAGTACCGCTACGCCAACGCCGACGCCGCGCACTACTACACGCAGGCGCTCGAGGTGCTCGAGCCCGCCGAGCAGACCCCAGTGCTCCGACGACTCGGCAAGGTGCTCGAACTCGCCGGCCGGTGGGCCGACGCCGAGGTGATCTTCCAGCAGGGTGCCGCGCTGGCCGAGTCGCTCGACGACGGCGTGCTCGCCGCATGGTGCCTCGCCGACCTCGGTGAGAACCTCCGCAAGCAGGCCCGGTTCGACGACGCCACCGCCGCCCTGGCGGAGGCCAGGGTCGAGTTCGAACGTGTGGGCGAGCAGGCAGGTGTCGGCACCGTGCTGCACGTGTTGGGCACCATCGCCAGTCAACGTGGCGACTACGACGAGGCCCGGTCCAGCTATGAGGCGAGCCTCGTGATGCGGCGCTCGCTCGGCGACCGCGCCGCGGTCGGCAGCCTGCTGAGCAACCTGGGGCTCGTCGCCGAGAACCTCGGCGACCTCGACGAGGCGGTCCGCTACAACGAGGAGGCCCTCGCCGTCCGCCAGGAGTTGGGGGAGCGGTGGGCGATCTCGATCTCCCAGAACAACCTGGGCATGATGGCACTCGCCGCCGGGGACTTCGCCCTCGCCTCCACCCGGTTCGCGGAGTCGATGCGCCTCGCCGACGAGGTCGGCGATCGCTGGGTCGTGGCCGTCGGTCATCACAATCTGGGCAACGCCTTCGTCGGCCTGGGCGAGCTCGACCGGGCGCGCACCGAGTTCGCCGCGGCATGGGAGGCGTACGACTCCCACGACGACGAGTGGTCGCTGACGTTGTTGGCCGAGGACGTGGTGCCGATGGAGGTGGTCGCGGGCCGACTCGTCATGGCCGCGCAACTGGTGGGCGCTGCCGACGCGATCCGTGAGCGGTTGCAGACGCCACGACCGCCGTCGGTTCAGGCGGTGATCGACGGTGTGGTCGAACCTCACCGGGTGTGGTGGGACACCGATGGCGTGCGCGCGCAACGCGAGGGGGCCGACGCCGGTCTGACGCTGCTGGAAGGGCTTCTCGCTGGGTGAACATCGCCCGACCGGCCAGCGCTGAAGTGTGAACGTTTGGTCACGAAGTCGGCGCAGACCCACACGTTCGGGGTACCTTTCGTCGGTTGCGTGTTGTTGGGGCATGTGACGGCGGACCAGAAGAGAGTAGGCAGCGTCATGAGTGGCACTCGTCGTGTTTGGCGTACTCGGGGATGGGTCGGTGGATTCGTCCTCGCACTGGTCGCGTCGGTGCTTCCGATCGCGCAGCAGATCGGCACGGTCGACGCGGTCGACGCGGTCGACGGCGTGTGGGAGGCGACCGCGCTCGATCCGGTCGCACTCTCCCCGATCGTCGACGGCACCGTCACGCTCGAGTCCGACGGATCGGTGACCGGGCCTGCGTTCCGGTACGACTACTCGTCGCCCGCCGGCGGTGGTGTTCCCGAACGTGCCTGGCGGTTCGCGACCACCTCGGCGACGCTCGCCGAGATCTCGGTGCCGTACGCCTACACCGGCTTCCACGCCTACTTCCAGGTGTACGCGCGCCTGCGTGCGTTCGTCACCAACGAGGGCACCACCTCCTACGTCGATCTCGTGAACGACGGACCTGTCAATTGCTGCACGCCCCCCTCGGGAGGGTTCTCCTACGCGGGCTCGCACACCTTCTCCGTCGCCCCCGGCGACACGTACGGCTTCATCGCCTCGGGCTCGAACTTCGACTCCGAATCCACGCTCCAGGGTCGGTTGGCGCTCGGGACGGCGACGACGGTCGTCGTCGCTCCGTTCGTCGCACCGGCGGAGGTCGCGCAGAACACCTCGTGGAGCACGGCAGCACCGTTGTCCGGTTCCGTGCAGGGCACGCTCGCCCAGCCCGGCGAGACGCGCTGGTACAAGTTCCCGGTCACGCCGGACTCCCAGGTGCAGGTGACCCTCGCCGGCCTCGCCGCCAACTTCGACCTCGCCATCTACCGCGACATCGAGCAGGCGTTCGAACAGCTCACCAGCCCGTCCGACCTCGCCCGCCTCGGCGCTCAGTTCGCCGCCGATGCGTATGCGCCGAGCATCTACAGCCCGTCGATCTACTCGCCGTCGATCTACAGCCCGTCGATCTACTCGCCGT
>JBILUM010000206.1:0-5426 GCA_044370995.1 Ilumatobacteraceae bacterium
GTCGACGGCGACACCCTCCGCATCGACGGTTCCCTGGCGATGACCGCGATGGGATGTGAGGAGGCGCTGATGGACCAGGACACCCGCCTCGCCGATCTGCTCATGGCGAGCCCCACCGTGGCGCTCGACGCCGACACCCTCGTGCTGACGGCGGCCGACTCGTCGATCACGTTCCTCGACCGCGAGGTCGCCGACCCCGACCGGCCGATCGAGGACACCGTGTGGACCCTCACGACGATCATCGCCAACGACGCTGCGTCGAGCATCCCGATGGACGCTGCGAGCACACTCACGATCACCGACGGCACCGCAGCGGTCGCCACGGGCTGCAACACCGGTTCGGCCTCGGCCGCCATCGGCGACGGCACGATCACCTTCGGACCACTGGCGCTCACGAAGATGGCGTGCGAGCAGCCGTTGATGGACCTCGAGTCGTCGGTCCTGTCGGTGCTCGCCGGCGACGTGACGTTCGAGATCGAGGCCGGATCGTTGACGATCACCAGCTCGTCGGGCGCCGCGGGCCTGCAGTACACGGCGCTGGAGGACTGACGCTCCGGGAGCCATCGCCCGAGCCGGGCGTGCCGCCGCGCCGACCGTTCACCGAACATTGTTCAACAAATGGCAGCGGACTGCCGATTGTTCCGGCCCGTGTCGTAGGATGCCGTGATGTCCCCGACCGCACGCCCGGCTGCCCGCGCCGGTGGATCCACCACCGGATCTGCCGACGGGGCCGCAGGGCGCGCCGGAAACGGCTCGACGCGCACCGCCTCGCCGGCGACCCCCCGGCCGGCGGGCGTGGCGCCCGGGTCGGCTCCGGTGCAGCAGATGCTGGACGACGAGTCGACGGCCCCTCGCGAGGACGGTCGCCACGCTCGGCGCGACCGGAACAAGTACGCCGTGGTCGACGCGTACCTCGATCTGGTGCGAGAAGGGAACCCCCGTCCGAGCATCGCCGAGGTCGCCGACCGGTCGGGCGTGTCGCACCGCTCGGTGTTCCGCTACTTCTCCGACAAGGACGAGCTCGCCCGCACGGCCATCGAGCGTCAGCTGGCGGTGGCCGCCCCGCTGGTGCCGCTCACCGTCGGCCCGGGCGCACCGCTGCCGGAGCGGATCGACCGCTTCGTCGAGCGTCGCCTCGAGCTGTTCGCCTTCGTGGCACCGTCGGCCCGCCTCTCCCGCTCGCTCGCCGCGCTGCAGCCGGTGCTGGCGAACGAGCTGAAGACCACCAGAGCGTTCCTCCGTTCGCAGATCCGGCACCTGTTCCGGGCCGAGCTCGATGCGATGGATGGCACCGAGCGCGCCGCTGCGCTCTCCGCGCTCGACGCGCTGTGCTCGTTGGAAGCGATCGATCTGATGCGGCTCGACCAGGAGCTGTCCGCGGCCGACACGGCCGCCACGCTGCGTTGGTCGATCGCCAAACTGCTGATGAACTGACTCTTGTCACTCTGACTGTCAATTGGTACGGTGGCCCGATGCCGCGCTACGGAACGATCGACTTCGACTACGCCGGACGCCTCGCGTCCTGCCCGCCCGACGAGGACGGCCCGGTGCTCATGGTGAACTACATGAAGTACCGCGAACGCGCCGCGTACAAGGACGGCGGCGACGGCGGCCGCAGCGGTATCGAGGCTGACGACGAGTACGCACCCACCGAGGTGCTGGCCGACATCGGTGCGGTGGTCGCGTTCTTCGGTGACGTCACCGACCCGCAGGGCACCGGGTGGGATCGCATCGCGATCGTCCACTACCCCACCCGCCGGTCGTTCATCGACATGCAGTCGCGGCGCGACTTCCGCGACAAGCACCAGCACAAGGAAGCCGGCATGGACCACACGATCGTGTTCGCCGTACCGCCCCACACCGTCGTGGCCGGTGCGATCGGGGGGCGCCACGCGCACGTCGTGTTCGACCTGGTCCGCCTCGACGACGCGCCCGATGCGGCGACGGGTGGCCCCGGCCCGGCCGACGGGCACGCGATCGGCCCGGTGGAGGGCACCATCCTCGGCGACGGCCGCTCGTGGACCGAGCTGCGCATCACCTGGATCACCGACCCCGACGCAACGTCGACGGAGCCGGATGACATCGCCGACCGCGAGCGAGTCGTGGTGCGCCCGAAGATCGATCGCCTCGCCACACTGATCAGCCAGGCCACGACACGGACGGAGAGCTGACGTGCGCATCACCCTGCTCGGTACCGGCAGCCCCATCCCCGACGCCCGTCGGGCCGGGCCGTCCACGCTGGTCACCGCCGACGGCCTCACCGTGCTCGTCGACTGCGGTCGCGGCGTGCTGATGCGGCTCGTGGCGGCCGGCGTGCTGCCGCCCATGCTCGACGGCCTGCTGATCACCCACCTCCACAGCGACCACATCACCGACCTCGGCGACGTGATCACCACGCGCTGGGTGATGAGCCCGGTGTCGCGGCCGCTCACCATCGTCGGCCCGCCCGGGATCCGCGAGGTCGTCGACCACACGCTCGCCTCGCTCGCGCCCGACGTGCGCTACCGCATCGACCACCACGACGACCTCACCGAGGGACCGGCGGTCACCGCGGTGGAGGTGCAGCCGGGCGACACCTTCACGATGGGTTCGGCGACCATCCGCGTCGGCGCCACCGACCACAAGCCCGTCGAACCCACGGTCGCGTTCCGGGTGGAGGTCGGCGACGTGTCGGCCGTGCTCGGCGGCGACGGCGTGCCGTGCGCCGGCCTCGACGAGCTGTGCCGCGACGCCACCGCCTACGTACAGACCGTGATCCGCGACGACCTGGTGAAGCTGGTGCCGATGCAGCGGCTGCAGGACATCCTCGACTACCACTCCACCGTCGCCCAGGCCGCCGAGACCGCCGCCCGCAACGGCGTCGGCACGCTGGTGCTCACCCACTACGTGCCCAGCCTGCAACCCGGCCAGGAGGACGAGTGGCGTGCGCTCGCGTCACCGCACTTCTCCGGTCCGATCGTCCTCGGCGACGATCTCACCACCGTCGATCTCTGACCTCCAACCGCCACCTGCCAGTACTGGAGCCACCCATGCAGATCCTGCGCACCCCCGATGATCGCTTCGCCGACCTGCCGGAGTTCCCGTTCGAGCCGAACTACGCAGAGATCACTGCGATCCCGGGCGATCCTGACGCAGGCACGCTGCGCGTGCACTACCTCGACGAGGGGCTGCGCGACGCGGCACCGGTGCTGCTCATGCACGGCGAGCCGTCGTGGAGCTTCCTGTACCGGCACATGATCCCGACGCTGGTGGCGGCGGGCCATCGTGTGGTCGCTCCCGACCTCGTCGGCTTCGGTCGCAGCGACAAGCCGGCCGACACCACCGACTACACCTACGCCCGTCACGTCGCCTGGATGAGCGAGCTGCTCTTCGGCCACCTCGACCTCACCGACATCACGTTCTTCGGACAGGACTGGGGTGGCCTCGTCGGGCTCCGCCTCGTCGCATCGGCACCCGAGCGCTACGCGCGGGTGGTCGTCGGCAACACCGGCCTGCCGGTCGGTGACGGCAACCTCAGCGAGGCGTTCCTCAACTGGCAGAAGTTCTCGCGCGAGTCGCCGGTGTTCCCCATCGGCGGCATCGTCAACGGCGGCTGTGCCACCGATCTGGCCCCCGAGGTGATCGCGGGCTACGACGCGCCGTTCCCCGACGACAGCTACAAGGCGGGCGCCCGCATCTTCCCGTCGCTGGTGCCGAGTCAGCCCGACGACCCAGCCAGCGCCGACAACGCCGCTGCGTGGGAGGTGCTCGAGCAGTTCCGCAAGCCGTGGCTGTGTGCGTTCAGCGACCTGGACGCGGTCACCAAGGGCGGCGAGGGTCCGTTCATCCGACGGGTGCCGGGCGCCGAGGGGCAGCCGCACACCACCATCGTCGGTGGCGGCCACTTCCTGCAGGAGGACAAGGGCCCCGAGCTCGCCGCGGTGATCGTCGACTTCATCGCCAGGACCAGTCAGGCAGACTGAGCGTCATGTACGGCTCCCTCCGCCACGAGATCCGGATCCATCGCAGCGCCGCCGACGTGTGGGCCCTCGCGGGTGACGCCACCAAGCTGCACACCTGGTTCCCCGGCATCGTCGACAGCACGGTCGACGGCAACATGCGGGTGATCACGATGGGCACCGGCCTGCCGATGCCGGAGGAGATCCTGCTGATCGACCAGACGCAGCGACGGTTCCAGTACCGGATCACGGCGCCGATGTTCGTGCACCACCGCGGCACGATCGACGTGATCGAGCTCGCCGACGACGAGTGCCTCGTCGTGTACTCCACCGAGGCCGATCCGCGCACGATGGCGCTCGTGATCGCCGGCGGCACCGCCGGTGCGTTGGTGGAGCTGAAGCGCCAGATGGAAGCACCCGCCCTCTCCACGGAAGGAGCGAACTGATGGGCCGCAAGATCCTGTTCATCACCACCGACCAGCAGCGCTACGACACCCTCGGCTGCAACGGCGGCACGATCGCACGCACCCCGGTGATCGACGGCGTGGCCGCGGCAGGCGTGCGCTACGAACGGGCGCACCCCCAGAGCGTGGTGTGCATGCCCTCGCGCAGCACGATGCTCACCGGCCAGCACGTGAGCACGCACGGCGTGTGGATGAACGGTGTGCCACTTCCCGAGGACGCTCCGTCGGTTGCCGAGGTGCTGCACGACGCCGGCTATCGCACGGCGATCATCGGCAAGCCGCACTTCGAGCCGTTCCTCGATCCCTTCGCCCGCTTCCCCGAGAACGGCTTCGCCCGCAACGGCACGTTCGGACCGCACCGTGGCTTCGAGCACTTCGAGTCGGCCACCCACGGAGCCGCCGGCCCGCTGCACTACGCACGCTGGCTGTCGTCGACCCATCCCGAAGCCGTGGGCATGTTCTACCCGGTGCTCGACGGCTCGCTGGAGGTGAACGCCATGGGTGGCGGCGACACCGGCGCTCCGCAGGCGTGGGTGAACAACATCCCCAAGGACTGGTACCACACCGACTGGGTGGCCGACCGCACGATCAGCTGGCTCGACTCGCTCGGCGCGGACGACGACTGGTTCTGCTGGATGAGCTTCCCCGACCCCCACCACCCGTGGGATCCGCCGGCCAGCGAGGTCGGCCGCATCGACTGGCGCGACGTGCCGCTCGTCGAGGGCTACATCGAAGATCAGGCCGAGCGCGAGCGCGTGATCGACGCGAAGCCGCGCCACTACCGCGCCTGGTACGACGGCACGCTCGTCAGCAACTACGAGGCGCCGGCCAAGTGGGCCCCGGCCACGCTCACCCCCGACCAGCTCCGCGAGGTCACCGCACTCAACGCGGTGGAGTGCGAGCTCATCGACGAGGCCATCGGTCGCGTGCTCGCCGCCATCGCGCAGCGCGGCTGGGACGACGACGTCGACATCGTGTTCACCACGGATCACGGTGAGCTCGGCGGCGACTTCGGCCTGATGTT